>JAJFLS010000575.1 GCA_021772595.1 Opitutales bacterium | reverse complement strand
TGGCGTCGCGGGTGGGATATCGGGTTTGATAGCGTTCGAGCGTTTGCTGCCAGCCGCGCTGCACGTTGCCGCCCGAGGAAAATCGGAGAGCCTCTGACTTCACGTAAGTATCCATAAATGCCGGTATGTCGCCGTTGTTCCATTCGGCGACTTGTTGGTCAAGTACCGATCGAATCTCTTGCTCGTCTTGAAGGTCAGCCGTCTCGTCGCTAGAAGTGCAGCCAGTGGCGATTAAGAAGAAAAAGGGGAGCAGTTTGTAGGCGCTTAAGTTGCGGAAAATTGATCGCATGTTTTTTGAGGGTTAAAGAATCGAACGGAAATATCCCAGAAAAGAGCGGCGATCTCAATCGCTAATTCAGGAAACGAAATTCTCCGAAACGGTAGGGATCGATCGCGCAGGCGCGGGACGGTCAGCATTGCCTATGCATAACTCAACCAATGCGTCCCGCGCCTGCGCATAGGCGTCAACTTAACTGAAATCGTATGAAAACCACGCCGCGCTGCGTTGTAGCTACGCCGAGACTTCGGCGTGGTAGGAGCCTGCTTGCGGGCGATTGTTTTCCTAAGCGATGGCAATCAAAGTAATCGCCTGCAAGCAGGCTCCTACACTGATCTATCAGACACTACCTGGGAAATCGTTTATATGCTTCCCCAAAACGTCGGAAATTTTCTGCGGGTCGCCTTGTTCGACGGCTTCGCGCAGCGCATAAAAATTATTCGCATTGCGCGCTTGCAGATCGGCTTTCATCGAATACGAGCCACGAAAAGGGATAATGCGCTGCGTATGTTGACCGTCGCAGAGAATTCCGAGGAAGAGTAGCAGCTTTTCGAGTGATTCCTCGGAGACGATCTTGTTCTCCCGTTCCATGTGCGTTAGCAATTGGGGAAAGACATAGGCGCCGTGATCAAATCGAGTTAATGCAAAACTCTTGGCGTCGAATCGTCCGCTGGACAGCATTTTGTTAAGCGCCTTCTCAATGCGTTCATCGGGAGCGCTTAGCTGATTGTCGCTGGTGATGATTCTTTTGATCCGCACGACCGTATTGGAAAATTCGGACGCTTTGGCTAGAAGGGCGCTGGAGGCTTCTGCGTGATCCTTCTGCTTTAGGTTTTCCGATATAGCAAACAGTTCGCGAGAAAGCTGATCGTATAAGGTGATGCGCGATTCATCTAAATAAAAAGTATTCGTCGCGAAATCCCCACTGGCGCCTGCATCGCAACAGGTGAGTAGGGTGAGGAAATCGAGAAAAAGTTGTTTCCTGTTTGTGTTTAGGTTGATGAGGCTCTCGAGGATTGGCGACAAAAAGACGATGGAGGCTTCGCCTATTCGCGTTATGCCAAAGAGCCCGTGATGACGAGTGAGGTAGACAAGAAACTCTATATTGTCCTCTGTCCAATGTAATTCATTTTGGAGGGCATCCTGATTCTCGGCGATAATATCCGCCGATCGAGCTTCATGGTTCGATCCGTCGAATGCGTGCGTATTCGGATCGATCTTACCTAAGTCATGAACGAACATGAGCTCATGCATGAATCTCTGATAGTTTCTCAATTCCGAAGTCGTCTCGTCTTGAAGGAGCGAGCTGACTCGTGGAGCAATCGTGTCAAACAGAAGAACGCCCTTCGCCCCTAGCATTTTTCCAAGCTCGTTTCCAAGATTGCTGTGATTCCATTCGATCATCTCCGCAAGCGTCAGGCAGCGTTGGATGTGATGTTGTTCAGGCGCGTTTCCCCGAAGCGCGTGGTCAAGCCGCTTTTTTGCATCTGAAAACACGTTTTCAAAGGTCATCATAGGTTGACCCTATGCGATAGAATGTTGGGGAAACTTCAAGGCAAACATCGAGTGGAGTCGGGAGGGTTGCCTTGCCGCAGACCCTGACTTGTCGGTGGCTTCGTTGCTGACTTTGGTAGCGGCCGATCTCACCTCTTCGCAATGCTTCGCCGGCGCGAGCCGAGCGGCCATATTGAGGGATGCAATCGTTCAGCTACGAGAAATGATAGGGTCCCGCATGCGGGAGCACCTCTCTTGTAGCGGAGCGACTGCGTCGTTCCGACCACCGCACGAAGAAGGATTTGATGGCCACAAAAAAGCACAAAAGTCGCAAAAATTAGCCTCTTCGAGAATTCGATGGAAGTGCTTGAATATCTTTGCGTAAGAAAATGGGCATTCAGAAAACGTGTTTTTAAAGCAATGTTTTTGAATCCTGCCCCCGAGTCATCGGGGATCCTGCCCATGCGTAGCGTGGATCAAGCGAGGCACGAGCGTTGTTATAAAATTCGTTTAACAACGTTCCTTCGTCACTTGATCCCTCGTCGAGACTCGGGGCAGGATCCTCGCTTCCGTCTTCGCGCTGCTACGCCGAGACAAGCCGCGAGGGCAGGATTTTCGTTTCGTTCTGCTTCAACAAAACTTCCGCGTAGATCCTAGCAATTTGCTGGCGATCATCTTTGGTTGCTTTTCGAAAAAGCTCAAGGCCCTGAGGCTCTCGAACGGGCGGCTTTGCTGCTCTAGGAACTCCGTGGTTTTTGAAACGTTTGGGTTAACTGGCCGCTTTTTTGAAACTATGAGGCTAAGTTCCAAATACGAAAGCGAATTTAAGCCATGAAAAGCATTGGTCGAATGCTAGCGCGGAGGGTCAATCGGAATTGTATTCACAATTATATGTTTGGAGTAGGGAACAAATAAAAAATCTATCGGGCGTTTTCTATCGCATAGAGATGACGATGGGTCCGCAAGAAGAGCTGGCCATCGGAGAAAGCGATCGTGGCGTTGCCTCGATCCTCTTTGGCCAGGGTGTTCCGCTCGATGAGATCGAAGTGGTCTTCGGGTTTGAAGATATAGGTAACGCCTGTCTGGTCGGTTAGGTAGAGCCGGTTTTGGACATAGGAAATGGCGCTCCAAGCCTGTTCGCCCAGGTCATGTGTCCAGATGATTTCTCCGGTGCTGAGGTCGCCGCATTTGAGCGGCCCCTTGCGTCCGCAAATATAGAAACGGTCGCCGATGATGACTCCGGAACCGACCCGCTGCTCGGAGGCTTCGTTGAACCAGACCCGGTGCGATTTCGTCAGATTGCCGCGCTCGTTCTGACCGGGGGCGCGCATGCCGAAAGACGGTCCCTTGAATCCGCTGAAAGCGAGGATCATGCCTTGGCCAAGCAAGGCATCGGAATAGCTCAGGGAGCCGAGTCCATCGCATCGCCAGATTTCCTTGCCAGAGTCCGGGTCGAAACTGGCGAGGTAGCCAGGGAGCGGCAGGAGGAGCTCGGTCCGTTTTCCATTCTGCCAGATAAAGGGTGTGGCAAAGGAACCCTTCAGCTCCTGAGGCTCGGAGCCGAGCTGGCTGAGATCCTCCTGCCAGACGGTTTTACCAGTCCGTTTATCGAGGGCGGTTAGCAGCACACGGGGTCCCGGCCCGCCGAAAATGATGACAGTGTCTTTATAGAGCCTTGGACTTGAGGCGTGTCCCCATTGGTGGACGAAGGCGCCTAAGTCGCGTTGCCAGAGGATCTTGCCGCTGTAGTCGTAGGCAGCGGCTCCCGCCGAGCCATTCCAAGTGTAGACGCTTTCGCCATCGGTTGCGGGCGAAGGGGCGCACCAGGGATTGGTCGCGTGCGTAGGGTCCGGCTGCAGATGACGCTTCGAGCGCTTCCAAAGAAGAGCGCCGCTTTTGCGATTGAAGGCCATGAGAGAACGTTCCGTGCCATCATCGTTAGCGCAGGTGAGAAAAACTCGATCGCCGAAGACGATGGGGGAGGAATTGCCAGGGGCAGGCAGTTCGGTCTTCCAAAGGACGTTTTGCTGGTGTGTCCACTTCAGCGGAACCGTCGACTCGTCGCTGAATCCATCTCCGTCAGCTCCCCGCCATTCCGGCCAATTGTCGGCCTGTGCCGGCGATGCGAAGGCGCCGAGCAGGAAGAAAAATCGCGTTAATGAGAGAGCGAGACGGCTCATTGTATTTTCTTTTTGGTTGATGTGCTGGAATTACAGATAAACACACCCACTATTATTCAAATACGATCTATCGCAACCTTCCTTTCTTCGTTCAGCTTTTAGATTTAGTTCCCGCTTTCATATCGTGGAGAGAGGGCGTCGAAAAAATACCGTGAAGGCTCGGGGCGGTGCCCGAGCACTACCTTTTTCTCGAGCGAAGCTCGAGCATTGGGCGGCTCTCGTCCGCCGGTGAATTATGCCCATCCCAACTGTTGAAGACTGATCGTATCGTTCCAGATCTTTGTCATGTGGCGAATGCGACCATCTTCGAACTGCATGGCGTAAACGTAGTCGGCTTCTACGGTCTTGCCCGTAGGATCTACGGGTCCACCCGGCCCAGTATGAGTGCCGTAAAACACTGCGTAAGCTGCCACACAGTCACGCTCTTCATCCTCGGCGAAGAATCGCAACTCGTAGTGCCCGTCCGGCACCGGTGTGAGCAGTCCCTTCATCCATTCGGTGTAACCTTCAATGGTATTGATATCCGCCAGCGCTCCCGACTGCGCCGAGAACGACGCATCGGGAAGGCAATACTCGATACAGCCTTCCCAGCCCTTTCCTGTCTCACACGCATCGAAGAACAATTTGGCTTTTTCTGAAATGTCACTCATTTTTACTCCTTTGTTTCACGGTTAATCGAATCAGAAATTCGAGTATACGACTCGTAGGTTGATTTGGAAGAGATTTTTTGGAGACCCAACGTTACGGGTGACACGCGGCGGCGCTAACCGACGTGGTGTCGACCGGATGGTTCTGCGATTAGTCGTTACTTACACTTTCGGCTTCGTGAGGTAAGTGCGGACACTGTCTCCCTCGTCTTCAATGGACCACGATAGGAATCCTTTGGCTAGCATGAGATCGATGCCAGGCGCCGGCAGGAAACCTGTTCGAATTTCGAGAATCTCGCCATCGCGCAGTTTATTGCAATGCTTGACGATATGAGTTATTGGCATTCTCGTCTCGTCAAAATCACTCTTCTCGTTGAGCTTCGCTACAATTCTAGACTCATCAAACCACAATGGTTGGGCCCCGAAATATTCGTGAATCTCTTTGTGAGTCTCGATATCAATTGGTTCCATTCCGGCCGCCGCGCGCAGAGCATTCACCATTTCCGCCATGGGTAAGCGCCCAACCGCTGCCGCCTGCCGTAGAGAAGCTACTTTTGCCACGCTTCGTCGAAGGATCGGGTTTCGGAGTTTTTTGAATGGTGGAGCCATCGCAATGAGAGTTTCCTCTAATTCCGGATAGGCGTCCAAAAAGGCAGCGACTTTCGTATCGCCGTTGATCTCGAGAGGTTGATTGGACATTAATTCGATATTTTCCTCATTGTCGGAAACATTCCATCATTCGCAGCCAGTCCTAGATAATCTATATGGTATTGGAGCGAATCGAATATACCATATTAGCGTTGATTTTCTTGTTAGGTGTTTTTCTTTAATGCATCTTAAAGCTTCGTACAGTTCCTAGATCAAAGTAGCTAAGGAGTTGATTTTGGTGTTTTCCAAGCTTGCTGACTTAGTAACCAACCGAGGTCTGAAATATATTGTGAGTTACTGAGAATTTGATGAGCTAGTTTAATTGCCTCATGTTGTTTTGTGTCGGGCTTACCAAAAAGAGCTCCCATAAATTTCAGCTTTGGTTCTGAATAGATTATGTAACCACCTTCTCTAGGGTCCTCTGCTACAGAATAAGACATTTCTGACTCATTTAAACTTATAGATATATTGTGTTGGTATTTAGTTTTTGATTGGTTGATTACAAATGCGGGATCAATCCGTAATAATTCTGAACTAAACCATGAAAGAAGCTCATCTGTTGTTAGGGTTGTTTTGAATTTGGCTATATGTCTAGGTTTCATTATTTAATCGTCTAACGTCAAGCATGAGGCACGGCTGACCGGGAGCGAGCGCTCGATGCAGGACAGAGGTTGATATCACAGTACAACTTTCGACTCGGGACGGGGCAGCCGTTGCTCTCCATGCGCTTGTTATGCCGTTTTATTGTCTTTAAAATCGTTGTTAAGTTCTATCGGCTGTCCCTTCACATAGTAAGATGCCGATTGAACCTACCGTATTTCAGGCGTTTGCGCTCGTTGTGTTCAGCACGAATCATATTCTCCGTTATGGCCAATGGGTCATGAGGAAGAACGCCGTCGTCGTCGCTCAGGCCAACCGTTGCAACCTCCTCAGCGAGCTCCATCGTTCCGTCTGCCCAGACCCAGCCGTTATTGAGATTAGTGAGGACATGATTCGCATTGGAGGTTTGCGTGCCAGGAAACTGGATATTCGCGCCACCACCAACAATCTGACCACTTTTGAAAACGTTCGACTGTTGACGTAGGTGATTAGAGTCCCCGCCGCCGATCGCTCTGCCCTGACGCTGATCTACCACGAATGTGCAGTTGCATCTCTGCATTTTCAGAAGGCCTCGGGTGATACGGTCACCGTGAATGAGCTCGTGAGCCAACAGGATGTAGCTTGGTGCGGGTTCCATGCGTATGATCCCCATGATGCTGAGGTTGGCGGTTTGATCGTTGTTACCACTCCAGTTGGCGACGGCGCTGCTACCGGAGCTGGTTACCTTTCGCATGAAGCCTGCGTCGGCACTGGCGAATGGAACTAAGTTCTTGAAGCCACTCCAAGCTCTGTCTTTGAGCCATTTATCTGGACTACAGTCGTTGCTGGTTGACTCACTGATCCGAACCCAGTGCTGGCTTGCGATGATCCGCCGTATTAAGGTCACACTGTGTTGTCTTGCAGCCTGCGCGGCGTGTATATTGGGGCCTTCGGTGATACGAATGACGGAGCGACCGCCGATCCGGTAGCTTTGCTGGGTGTAGGTCAAGGCGTTGACGCCCCCGCCCGCGAGCAGATTCAGAGCGTTCGTAGCCAAAGTAATATAGGCTACATTGGTTGAGTCGATGCAGAGAGCCATTTCTATTCTCCTATTGTTTTGTTGTCAGTCATAACGTCGAGGCTACTCAAGACGAAGCATGGATGTGCTTTCGCTGGGGGCGGCCAAGAGGAATTGAGTACGCCGTCTGGTTGTCTGTCGAATCCTTGTCACAAGATAGTCGATACTTTAGCTTCATTCGTTTTCCTTCTCTCTTCAACTTGATCAAATCTTCGTCAACCGAATCATTCAATTTTTAGACAACAGTGTTAATATAGGTGGACTCAGTTGTTTTTCACTGCGTTGTCGCTCCACTCGGTACACATATCGTGAATCTTGAAGTGCGGTTGAGGGCGGTTTTCGAGGCTCTGAGTTGTTGTTCGCTTTGCTGTCGGCTCTGGCCTCGGTACGCTTTTACAATTGAGGATGGTCATTGGGGCGGTCTTTAGCGGATTGGGAAATTACGGTCAGTTCGCCTTAATTGTGGACTGAGAGCAAGGTTAAATAAGTATTTATGCTTAGAATATGTTGCTTTTGTCTGTAAAATCAGCCTGGGTCTTTCTGTATGAAGGAATCCTACGATACTTCCGCTGAAGCGGGAGCGTCACGATATGCGAAACTCAGAGTTTTCGAGGTTCTCGGTAAAATCCTTCTCCAATCATTAGAGGCTCGGAGAAAATTGGAATTTGATTGTCAGGTTGATGCGAGGCATCAAATAGGTGTCGCGAAGCGACGGGAGGTTTCGAAATTGTGACGGAGAGATAGTGAATGGTGAATGGTGATCCGGCTTCTCGTTGATTCGCCGAGACGAGCTGGGTGAGGGGGAGTAGTGAGGGGTTTACTTCTGGATGACGACGTCGGGTTGTCCGGTTGCTTGGTGTAGTTTGGCGACGGCTACGTTGTAGCTGTAGTTCGCTTCAAGTTGGTTTGTGCGGGCTTGGGTGAGGGCGACGCGGGTTTGTAGGATGTCGAGCTGGGTTCCGTCTCCGGCGGAGTAGCGGGCATCCGCGAGGCGAAGGGCTTCTTCTGCTTGATCGGAAACTTTCGCTGCGGCGGCGACGAGCTGTTTCGCTTCCTCGAAATTCGAATACGCTTGTCGGATCTCAACTTCGACTGCCAGGCGTTGGGATTTGAAATCGAGATCGGCTTGATCGAGACGCGCTTTGGCCTGAACGATACGGCCGTGGCGGGCATGCCCATCGAAGATGTTCCAATTCGTCTGGAGTCCAAGGGTCCAGCCTTTGAGTGAATCGGAGACGCTGGACGACGGGAATGAGCGGTTGGCTTGGTATCCGGCGACGAGATCCACGTCGGGCCGATTGGCGGCTTTTTCAACCTTAATGAGCATTGCGCGCGAGAGCGCTATTTTTTCGAGACGGAGCAGGTCGGGGCGGCGCGTTCTTCCGTTTCCCAGAGCGGCGGGAAGATCAAATTCGATTGGCTCGTACTTTAGTTCTCCTACGAATTCGGGGATGGTTCCGACTTCTAGAGGATTGTCGTTCACGTAGCCGAGGCTTTGGCGGAGGGCGTCGATAGCGGTGCGGTAGCGGCTTTTGGATCGGATGAATGCGGGTTGGGCATTGGCTAGTTCGACTTCGGCGCGGAGCACTGAGAAATTGGATACGCTGCCCGCTTCGTAGCGATTCTTGGCGTCTTGAAGTTGTTCTTCGAGGAGTCTAATATTTTGCTCTTCGACTGTGATTTGATCCCGAGCGAGAAGGACATCGTAAAATCGCGTTCGGGTTTCGAGCAGGGCCTGGTTGATGACGCCCTGAAGATCGAGGAGGGCAGCCTCTTCCTCGAGTTTTTGAGAGCCCAAGGCGACCAATAGTTTTCCTCCTGAATAGACTGCCTGTCGGATTTGAACGTTCACGTTCCAATTGGCGGTGATCGGCTCGAAAAAGCCGTTCGGCTCCGAGAGGGCGGCATCGCGTTCGGTGTAGTTGGCGTTCAATGTCGCTTCCGGCAGGACGTTCGCTTTGACGGTGATGATGAGGCCTTCTTGCTCTCGAATACGCTGCTGCGCTTGACGGATGGCGAAGTTGTTCTCTAGAGCATAGATGATGGCGGTCGAAAGTTCGAGTTGCTGAGGGATTGGCGTTTGGCTTTGAGCGGAAATCCGATTAGCCGGAAGCGCGAGTGCCAGGCACAGCAATAGTGGAGTGAGAAACAGTTGTGTGAATCGCATGGCGGAAAGTGGAATACGTTAAGCGGAAGCCGAGGCGTTCTCGAACACCTCGGCCTTCGATGATTCTGAGGATTTGTCTTTCGCGATGAGCATGTAGATCGAGGGGACGATGAAGAGCGTGAACACCGTGCCGATCGCCATGCCGCCTACGAGAACCAGTCCGATGCTATTGCGCGCTTCGGCTCCTGCTCCAGTGACTAAGGTGAGCGGGAAGTGGCCGCAAACGGTTGCCATGCTTGTCATTAGGATCGGCCGTAGTCGTGTCGCAGCGGCCGCGCGGACGGCTTCAAGTTTCGACTGGCCTTGTAGCTGCATTTGATTGGCGAATTCGACGATGAGTATACCATTTTTGGATACGAGGCCGATTAAGGTGACCAGTCCTACTTGCGAGTAGATGTTTAACGTGGTGGTCCACTCATTGGTGAAGAATGGGATGTTGTTGTTGGGCATCTTCAAGTAGGTGAAGATCAAGGCCCCGAACATCGCCAGGGGTACGGATCCGAGAATGATGATAAACGGATCTCGGAAGCTGTTGAATTGAGCTGCGAGTACTAGGATAATCAATACGATAGCGAGGATGAACGAGAGCAGAAATCGATTTCCCTCGGTCTGGAGCTGGCGCGATTCGCCGGTGTAGTCGATGAGGTAGCCTTTGGGGAGGAGCTTGTCGGCTTCTGCTTCCATGAACGCGAGCACTTCGCCGAGGGGGCGGTTGATCGATCCGGTAAGTTTCACCGCGTTGAGCTGCTGAAAGCGATTTAGCGAACGCGGGGTGGCACTGTAGGTGATCGTTGCGATCGTGCTGAGAGGCATGAGGGTTCCATCGGCTCCGGTGACGTGGATCGACTCCAGGTCTTCGGCGGTGAGCCGCCCGGCGCGTTCGATTTGCGGGATCACCTTGTAGCTGCGGCCTTCGATGTTGAAGCGGTTGACATAGTTGCCGCCGACCATGGAGGAAATGTCGCTTCCGATTTGCTGGAGATTGAGCCCCATCGCGGCGACCTTTTCGCGATCGATGGAGATCTCGGCTTGCGGCTGGTCGAACTTGACGTCGACTTGCGGCGGGAAATTGAACATGCCGCTTTGGAGGGATTTCAACTGGATCTCGCGGGCGAATTCGACGATTCGCTCGCTCTCCGCTGTCGAGGCGATGACGAATTGGACGGGGAAGCTTCCGGCGCCAGGCAACGAACCTGGCACGACCGGAAACATCTGGATACCGGGGAGCCCAGAGAGTTTCGCCCTTATTTCGGGAAGCACGTCGAAAACGGACCGATCTCTTTCTTCGAAGGGCTTTAGCCGCAAGCCGCCGAAGCCGCCCGTGGCGTTGGTGATCTGAAAGGTGAGTAGCGCTTCCGGAACGTCTTGGAAAATGTCGTTAGCCGCCAAAATGTTTTGCCGGTGCATGTCGAGAGTGGAATTCGAGGGGGTGATCACGATCCCGAAAATGATGCCGCGGTCCTCGGTAGGGGCTACTTCCTTCGGGGATTGTAGGTACATGGGGATGCAAGCGAAAGTGAGGATGAGCCATGCCCCGTAGACGATGGGGCGGGCTCGCAATGTCGAGTCGAGCACGCGCATGTATCCATCTTTCAAGCGCTCGAAAAATCGGGACAGCAAACCGGGGAGGCCATGCTCTTCCATGCCGGGCTTGAGCAGCTTGGCCGACATGACCGGCGAAAGCGTGAGCGCGACGATACCGGAAATGGTGACAGCTCCAACGAGCGTGAAAGCGAATTCCCGGAATAGAGAGCCGGTGATGCCGCCTTGAAATCCGATGGGGGCGTAGACTGCGGCGAGGGTGATGGTGATTGCGATGATTGGACCGACGAGCTCTCGTACTCCAACAATAGCGGCTTCAATCGGCGTCTTGCCGAGGCCCATATGTCGCTCGACGTTTTCTACAATCACGATGGCGTCGTCGACAACGAGTCCGACGGATAGGACGATGGCCAGCAGCGTGAGCAGATTGATTGAGAATCCGAAAATCTGCATGAGAAATACGGCTCCGATCAGGGAAAGCGGTATTGCGATTATGGGTACAAGTACGGAGCGCAGGGACCCGAGAAAAAGAAATATGACGACGACGATGAGCAGGGTTTCGCTCAGAGTCGTGATGACTTCCACTATTGATTCTTCGATAAAGAGGGTCGAGTCGAAGCCGATTCCCGCGTCCATTCCGACAGGAACGTCCGCAACGATCTCCTCCATTTCGGCGCGAACGCGTTTGAGGACATCGAGGGCGTTCGCGTTGGGGAGCGGCCAGATGCCGATAAAGATGCAGGTTCGTCCCGAAAACCGGATTTCGGATTCATAGTTTTCCGCTCCTAGAAATACGTTCGCTATATCCTCGAGATGGACGAGAGCGTCGCCCTCTCGCTTGACGACGAGCCGCTTGAATTCCTCGATCGAGCGAATGTCGGTATCCGCCTTGAGCTTGACGCTGAGGTAGTTGCCTTTGGTGCTGCCGGGAGCCGAAAGGAAGTTGTTTACCGAAAGGGCTTGCCTGATCTGGCTGGGGCTGACGTTGAGCGCGGCCATGCGACCGGGGTCGAGCCATATTCTGGCGGCGAAGACTTTGTTTCCGAGTACGTCCGCGCGCTGTACGCCTTCGATCGCGGAGAGGCGTGGCTGGACAGACCGTATGAGGTAATCCGTGATTTCGTTCTGATTGAGAATATCCGACGCGAAGTAGAGATAGGCGCTCGCGAAGCGATTGTCGGCGGAGACTATATTGATGATGGGGACTTCGGCGGAAGGGGGAAGGTCGCGGCGGACTTGATCGACCTTTGAGCTGATTTCCGAAAGGGCTTTGTTCGGGTCGTAGTTGAGTTTCAAGGTCACGTTGATGCTTGAAATTCCCTGGGAGCTTGTCGACTCGATGTGCTCGATTCCATCCGCGCCCGCGATCACGCGTTCCAGGGGTACGGTGATGAAGCCGCGGACGAGCTCGGCATCGGCTCCGACATAGGCTGTGGTTACAGTGACGACCGAACTTTCGCTTTGCGGAAATTGGCGGACGTTGAGCGAGCGAATCGCTTGGACCCCGGCGATGATAATCACCAAGTTTATGACTGTCGCGAGAACAGGTTTTCGGATGAAGAGTTCAGTAAAGGATTTCATCGGCTGCGCTCTGATCCGGTTTAAGAATCTTCGGGATTAGGCGAGAGTTCAGATTCGAGAGCGAATTCGTTCTTCTCTACCACCGGGACTCCGTTTCGCAGTTTGAATCCGCCTGTTGAGACAACGACGTCGCCTGCTTCGAGTCCCGATTCTATGGATACGTAGTCACCTCGATTGGTCTTGATTCGAATGAATTTCTGCATGGCGAATTTGCCTCCGTCTTTCTCTTCCACGAGGAAGACGCTATCTCCGTAGGGAGCGAACAGCACGGAAGTCGCTGGAAGAATGAGCGAGGGTTCCGTTTCGTCGAGAATGACTTGAGCCCGGGCGAACATGCCGGGCAGGAGTCGGTTCTCCGCGTTGTCGAAAGTGGCTTGAAGCGACAGGGTGCGCGTGACGACCGAGATCTCGGGAGCTATGGCCGTGAGCGTGCCGTGGAAGGTCTCGTCCGGGAATGCGTCTGTCGAAATTTCAATCGGCATGCCGACGCTGAGATCGGAGATGCGTTGCTGGGGAAGCGAGAAATCGAGCAGTATGGGATCGGCCGATTGGAGTGAAACGATCCCAGCTCCGGAGGTCAGGTATTGGCCGAGATCCACTTGACGCAAGCCGAGCCGTCCAGCGAAGGGGGCGCGAATGCGTTTCTTTTCGATGATGCTCTCGAGGTTCTCGACTTGGGCCTGCGCCTCTGAGTTTTCGGCCTCCGCGGTGTCGAGTTCGGATTGAGCGACCGTGTTTTTGCTCCGCAGCTCGGCGGCTCTGTCTAAGCGAATCTTGGCGAGTCGAGTTTGGGCGACGGCCGCTTTGAGTTGAGCTCGCTCGGAAGAAGTGTCCAGCTCTACAAGCAGGTCGCCTTCGTTGACGGTTTGTCCGGAATCGAATTGGATGGTCGAGATCACGCCTGCGACTTCGGCGCTGACGGTCACACCCCGGATCGCGGCGAGCGAACCGATGGCGTCAATGGTCGGTTTCCAATCGTGTTCCTCGACGATCGCAGTGGTGACGGAGATCGGCTGTGGCGTGAAGCCGCCCATGGAAGCGGCGGCTCGGCCCTGGGCATTCTTGATCAAGTAGAGCCCACCGATAATAACCGAGAGCGCTACGACAGCGATGAGGAGCTTTTTAAACATCTGAGATTGCAGGTTACTTGGAAGCCTTCGAGCGATTGACTGTTTCCAGACGAACAAATGCCGCGAAAAAGGTAAAGGTATTCCATTAGCTTTCTTTTCCGCTTTTAGGGGAGGCTGTTTAAAAAGTTGAAATACATTCGGGGTGGCGCCCGAACGCTACCTATTCGAAGGGAATTTCAGGGTAGTGAACGGGCGCCGCCCCGTTCCAACGATTCGCCAAACTGACTCATTTAACAGTCTCTTAGGGAAGTTAGGCGTTCCAGTGTCTCTACTTCCGCTCAGCTCAAGGGCTTCGACTTATCGTGTTTATCAAATGTAGGAGCCTGCTTGCAGGCGATTTCCTTCGCCATGAACCAGGGAAATAATCGCCTGCAAGCCACCGACAGGTCGGGGTCAATGACAGGCTCCTACAATCGGCGAACCGTCGCTTTCAGCTTGAGGCGTTTTCCGAGGGACGATTGCAGAATCCACGCTGAAGTCTCGGCGTAGCTATTTCGCGGCTGGGTTACTGCTCTGGGGTTTCGTCGGGGTCGTGTCCGTCGACGCGGGTAATCTCGAAGTCGGAGAAGGCCTCGTTTTGGACGATGGTCAAGCGCTTGAGACGGGTCAGCTCAAGAATCGCGATGAAGGTGACGACGATAAGCTTCAGGCTGCATTTGCCTGGGAATAGCTCCGAGAATTCGAAGGTGGGGTGGTGTCGGATCTTGTCGATGAGCATCTCCATCTGGTCGACGACGGTGGTCATGTCGTCTTGGATTTCTCCGAGAACGAGCTTTTCCGAGAGTCTTCGGAGGACGATGTTGAACGAATTCCAGACGGCGATTTTGTCTTCGGGCTTGAGCGGTCGGAGAGGGGTCTCGGCTTTGTTGACGGAGCGGTAGTCGCGGGTGAGGCGGAGCGAGGCGTCGATGGAAAGATCGTCGAGCCGGTCGGCGGCTTCCTTGAATTTCTTGTATTCGATGAGCTGGTGGACGAGTTCCCAGCGCGGGTCGAGGTCTTCGTCGTCATCGTCGGTCGAGGCGGTCCGGTGCTGTTTGGGGAGAAGCAGGCGGCTTTTGATCTCCATGAGCGTGGCGGCCATGACGAAGAAGTCGCCGGCGATCTCGAGCTTGACCTCCTGCATGCTGTTGAGGACCTCGAGGTACTGGTCGAGGACGAGTTCGATGGGGATGTCGTAGATGTCGATTTCGTGCTTGCGTATGAGGAAGAGCAGGAGGTCGAGCGGGCCTTCGAAGACGGAGAGCTTTATTCTAGGATCAATTTCGGCGATCACGTTTAGAGTTCAGATTCGAAGGCGAGGGCCTGGCAATGACAAAAGCGGGTTTGTGAACAAGTTGATGGGAGGAGGGGTGGTTCTCTGCCCACGAAGTTCCTAGAGCAGGAAAGTCGCAACCATAGATTTTGAACCGCGAATGGACACGGATTTTCGCGAATCGACAAAAGGTAGCGGCGGATCTTCCCGCATGCGGGACCAGGTCTCCGGTAGCGGAGCTACTGCGTCGTTCCGACCATCACGCGAAGAAGGATTTGATGGCCACAAAAAGGCGCAAAATGCGCAAAAGTTGGTCTTTTCGAGAATTCGACGGGAAGGGAGTTTTTATAACCACAGATATCACAGAGCACACAGATATTTTAAATGATGATACGCTTGTTCGATTCCATCCGTGTTCTCTGGGTGTAGGAGCCTGCTTGCAGGCGATTTGGTTTTGGTAGAGAGGACCGAGCCGATGGGAGCGATGATACCTGTCACTTGACTGGGAATCATCGTCCTTGTCTTCGTCTTCGTCCGTTTCGAACCTCGAAAATAAAGACAATGACAAGGACGAAGATGATGACGAAGCGATACCTTTTACCTACCTTCGTTTGAAGGTGGCGATGTAGAGGCCGTCTCCGTTGAATTGGGCGGGGTGGATGGTGATGCCGAGGGCGGTTTCCTCGAGGTCGAAATTTTTGGCGAGGGGGGCGTGCTCGAAGTCTTTTCGGGTTTCGAGGAAGTGGGAGGCGACGAGTTCGTTTTCGATGCGGCTGAGGGAGCAGGTGACGTACGCGAGTGTCCCGCCAGCGGAGACGCGGTTCGCGTAGAAATCGAGGAGGGTTTTCTGGATTTGGCTACGCTTGAGGACGTCCTTTTCGCGGATTTGGCGCATGAGGAAAGGGTGGCGGCGCCAGGTCCCGGAGCCGGAGCAGGGGGCGTCGACGAGAACGCCGTCGAAGGATCCATGCTCGGGCTTTTCGCGGGTGATTTCGATGTTCTTCAATCCGGCCCGGCGGCTGCGTTTTTCGAGGTCGTCGAGGGCGTCGGAGCGCGGGTCGTAGGCGACGACTTTTCCGCGGGCGCCGAGCATTTTGGCGAGCTGGAGGGTCTTGCCTCCGGCTCCGGCGCAGGCGTCTAGCCACCGGCCTTCGGGCTGCGGGTGGACGAGCTGGAGGAGGAGTTGAGAGCTGATGTCCTGCACCTCGATTTGGCCGGCTTCGTAGGCGGGGACTTTGGAGAGAGGTAGATCGGCAGGACAGCGAATTGCGTCGGGGACTCCCCAAATCGCTTGGGGAGGTCTGGTGGAAGGCGGCGCGGCGCGGCGTAGTTGCTGGACGATTTGGTCGGGATCACCGTGCTGGACGCGCAGCCATAGAGGAGGTCGCGAGAAGAGGGCTTTCCTGTTTTCGAGGTCGAGGGGCTGGGTGAGGTGGGATTGAAACCAGGATGAGAGGAGTGTTTCGAGATCGTCGTCGGTTTTGCCGATGAGGTGATGGCGGTCTTCGGATTTCGTGTGCGGGATCGGTTTGCGTCCAAGTGTCGGATACAAGCTGACGATTTCCGGTGTCGGGTTCGCGAGGGCGAGGAGATTGTCGAAAAAGCGTTCCTGGTCTTCTCGCATGGGGTCGAGCCAGGGCTTGTAGCGAAGATAGGCGAAGATGAGCTCGCGGTAGAGGCGGCGGTCTCGCGAGCCAAATCGACCTTGGCTCCGAAAGAGCTGGTTGAGCTCGCGGTTGAATACGATCCCCGACGCCAGCAAAGTCTGGATACGCTCGATGAGAGAGAAGGCGATCCGGCGCTGGTTCATGAGCCGGTGGGTTTTCGCTTCTTTGTTTAGCGGTCCGCTCATGGGGATTTTATGAAGGAACGCGGGGGCGAAATTCCGGTGACTATTCGTCGAAGAGATCGACGCCGATGCTGATGCCGAAGTCGCTTTCGCGACGGATGCCGTCGAAGATGCGGAGCTCGTATTTGATGCCGTATTTTTCGAGGGCGCGTTGCATGAATCCGATTCGCTGTTCGTAGAAGGTGTCCGAGACTTCGTCGAACTTGGTGACGGCGTAGATTTTGTAATTCTCGTTGAGGTTGTATTCGCCGAATACGAAGTACTGGTTTATATTCCTCTTGAAGAAATGATTTCCGATCCCGAATTTCCAGTAGCCAGGATCGGTGATGGCGAGGCTCGTGTTCAGTTCTCGTGTGACGCTGTCCTCGATGTCGTAGCGGGCGAATAGATCGATCTCGAGCCATTCGGCGGGAGTGATTACGATATCGGAGTAAAAGTCGGAGAAATCGTCGCCTTTGTCGTAGTCGTCCACGAGGTAGTCGATGGCGAAATTGATGCGGGCCAGGTCGCGCGATCCGTATTGCTCGTCTTTGGTTTGGATGCGGTTGCGAATCTCGAATCGGGTTATGTGATGCTCGCCGATGGTGTCGATATCGCGTCGGTCTTCGATGTCGATCGGGGTAAGGTAGTTGGAGAATACGGGCGTGTCCTGGAAGGCGATGGCGGATTTGCTGTCGAGGTCTGGAGTGTAGCGATAGGAGATTACCGGCTCGATTATGTGGCGAAGCCCGTCGATGTTCCAAACGTCGTTCTTGTAGTCGGATTGCCGGTACGCAGTGAACTTCAGGTCGAATCCGACATCGCCATAGCCGCGGGTGCCCTCTTTAATAGAAGGGCGCGGGAAGGAGTGCTGGAACTCGTCGAAGATGGAGAGCCGCCCCATGTTCACGAAGGAAGGTATGGTTGCGTTGGGGTTCTCCGTGCCTATCACGTTGTCGAAATAGTGGAGGACTTTGACGCCCGCTTTTGTGGTGAAGACTACGCCGGTCTTGAGCGGCTTGGTGTACCGGAATCCGTAATACGCGTCGGCTCGGTCGGTTTCGTGGTTGATGAATAGATTATCGAGCTCGCCGTTTCGCAGTTTGGAGAAGGTGAGGCTTGCGTTGTGTGTTAGGCCTTTGGCGAGGGTCGTGGGGAAGAAATCGAAACGAAGCTCCGGCAGCCGTTCGGTGAACCCTTGGAAGTGGTTGGGGCTCACTCGGGAGAATAGGGTGGCTTGCCAGTTCTCGCCGCTGTAGTTGGCTTCCAGGTACGTGTCCGGATCTTGCATCGTGTCGAATGAGTCTTCGTAGAACTCGCGGGTGACTTCGGAGTCGGACCACCAGCGGCCATAGGCGGTCAGGGCGCCGCGGTCGCCCCAGTTCTGCTGGTGCAGCCATTCGGCGAAATGCCGTTCGTCGTCGATCGGCCGTCCGGTAATCAGATTGGGCACGATCTCGCTGGCGGAATCGTCGATGTATCCAGAGGTGAAGGAGCCGAAGGTGGTGTTCTCGTTTTCGCCGAAATTGTACTCGAAGGCGGGACCGGCGAGGATGCCGCGATTGGTGGTGAGGGCGAGGTTGAAGCCGGCTCGGACGTTGGAGCTTACCGGGATGCGGACCTCACCGCCGATGGACCCGCCGATATGGCCGGAGTAGTCCAAGTTGGGATTGAAGAGCGGGCTTTCCGCATCAATGGGCTGAGAAATGTTCGGGATGATGAAAAAGGGGATAACTCCGGTTTTGAAGGAGAGGCGCTTGCCTTGGATCTGTTTCTGATCGATGAGCCCGATTTCGTCGGCCCGCGCTTTGAAGAGGTAGGTTCCCGGCTCGCCCGGGTGGAATTTGACGTCTTTGAATCGGAAGTCGTCGGGGTTCCCTTCGAGAGTGAGGCCGGATACGAAGTATTTGCCGTTGCCCACGCGGAAGTTGTCTATGCGGGCCTGATGTTCGGCGAGGCGGTAGTCGAGCTTGTCGGCGACTAATCGGATGTCGCCTCGAGTGAAGACGACGTTGCCCGTGGCGATCGCACGGCTGGTTTTCTGGTTGAGCCGGATCTCGTCAGCGGAGAGAAGCCAATCGCCGTAGGTCAGCTGGGCGTTGACGTTGGCGATGAGTTCGCCGGTGTTCGAGTCGAATGTGAAAGGGGTGCTCAGAGTGGCCTCGAAGGTGTCCTCTTGGGCGGGAAGGCTGGACGCGATGGAGCAGAGCGAAAAGCAGGTCGCTAGGTGACGGCAGATGGAGTGAAAAGTGATCCTTACCATATTTTCGGGAACGTTTAGAGGGCGCATCTTGGTGACGCAAGGCTGTTCATCTGGAGGTTTTGCCCGGGGAATGTCTTCGTCATCATCATTGTCCTTGTCATCATCTTGGTTTGAAGCGTTTGACAAAGATGATGACGAAGACAAGGACGATGAATTTTGCTCAGGTGACGGAGATAATCACGCTCTTTGCCCGGTCGCGATTAGCGGCACAGAGCGTTCTCTTGGGAAACGCGGCAACGCAATTAGTTGCAAAGGGTTCGCGGAAATGTTGGGTTGCGGTCGGCTTTTTGCCTTGAGTCGCTCTGGTTGGAGTGGCATCGGGTCCCAGTCGCCAGGCAGAAAACACTTACATCGCTTTACCGATATGCTGATCACTAAAAAGGAATTGAAGCTCTTCAAAGACTCGAATGCGAGTACGCCGCACAATACTCTGGGGATGCATCATGCAGTCAAGAAAGGGAAGTCGGGCCTGGTCGTGCGGGCTTTCTTGAGCGACGCGAATAGCTGCGAGGTGGTGGATATCGAGCAAGAGGACGGTCCGCGTTATCCGATGGAGAAACTCAGCGACGACGGCTTTTTCGAGGGATTCATCGAGGGGCGCGAAGAGGTCTTCAAGTATCGGCTGAGGATCGAGACTGGGGATTTGGAGATTCGGCAGTTCTACGATCCGTACTCGTTTCTGCCGACGGTGGGGGAGTCGGATTTGTATTTGTTCAACGAGGGCAACGAGCACCGGATTTACGAGAAGCTGGGATCGCGGCCGAAAACGGTGGACGGCGTGCCCGGCGTGAGCTTCGCGGTTTGGGCGCCCAACGCGGCGCGCGTTTCGGTCGTGGGGGGCTTCAACAATTGGGACGGCCGTTATCATCCTATGCGCGTGCTCGGGTCGAGCGGCGTGTGGGAATTGTTCATCCCCGGGATGCATCTCGGGGAAATGTACAAGTACGAGTTGAAGGGGAAAGGCGGAGAGGTTTTTCTAAAGACCGACCCCTATGCCAGCTACTTCGAGGCGCCGCCCAACAACGCGTCCATTGTGTTTGACAACACGCGCTACGAGTGGAGCGACCGAACCTGGATGGACTCGCGGCAAGAACGCCAGTCGATCGACAAGCCTATGTCGATCTACGAGGTGCATCTCGGCTCTTGGAAGCGCAAGTGGGAAGAGGATAATCGGCCTCTGAGCTACGCGGAACTGGCGACCGAGCTGGCCGATTATGTGCTTGAGCACGGATTTACCCATATCGAGCTAATGCCGGTTGCGGAGCATCCCTTCGACGGTTCTTGGGGGTACCAGGTAACTGGATACTTCGCTCCGACCCAGCGATTTGGCAGTCCGGACGATTTCAAGGCATTTATCGATCACATGCATCAATGCGGCATTGGAGTGATCGTAGATTGGGTGCCAGCGCATTTTCCGCGCGACACCTTCGCTCTGGCGACCTTTGACGGCACGCATTTGTACGAGCACGAGGACCCTCGCTTGGGAGCTCACCAGGATTGGGGGACATTGATTTTCAACTACGGACGAAATGAGGTAAAATGCTTCCTGGTCGCCAACGCGCTTTGCTGGCTGGACTACTATCATATCGACGGATTGCGGGTCGATGCGGTGGCGTCGATGCTGTATCTGGATTATTCGCGAGAGGAGGGCGAGTGGATCCCGAATCGCTACGGCGGTAATGAGAACCTGGAGGCAATCGCTTTCTTGAAGGAAGTGAACAGCCTGGTGCACTTGTATTATCCGGGAACTCTGATGATCGCGGAAGAGTCGACTTCGTTCGCAGGAGTGACCAAAACTTCGGAAGACGGAGGGCTGGGTTTCGATTTGAAATGGAACATGGGCTGGATGCACGACAACCTGCTTTACTTCCAGAAAGACCCGATTCACCGGAAGCATCATCAAGGCAATCTGACCTTTGGAATGCTCTACCAATACGCGGAGAATTTCGTCACCGTTTTTTCTCACGACGAGGTCACGCACGGGAAGGGATCGATGCTTCTTAAGATGGGCGGTGGCGGCTCGATTTCGGACAAGGCGCAAACGCTTCGCGCTCTTTACGGCCATATGTGGGCCTATCCAGGGAAGAAGCTCCTGTTCATGGGAAGCGAGTTCGGGCAATCGGAGGAGTGGAACTACGCGACCAATCTTCAGTGGCATTTGAACGAGTACAAGGACCATTCAGGCATCTCCGCGCTGATCAAGGATTTGAATCGTCTCTACAAAGACGAGCCCGCTTTGGCTCAGACCGATATGATTCCGGAGAGTTTTAGCTGGGTGGCCTGCTGGGATGCGGAAGCGGGAGTGATTTGCTATTCGCGGACGGCGGAGGATGGGCACAACATGGTGCTCGTGGTGGCTCACTTCACTCCGGTCGATCGGCACAATTACCGGATCGGATTGCCAAGAGCGGGATTCTGGCGGGAGATTCTCAATACGAACTCCGGCTTTTACGGCGGAACGAATTCAGGCAACGGCCCAGGCGTCCGATCGGAAGGGCAGAGTTTCGACAGCTGCGATCAATCCGCGGAATTCCTCCTGCCGGCTTGCTCCACGTCGATCTTCAAGTGGGAAGCTTAGACCAGAGCGAGGCGTCTACTTGGAAATCTCTTGTTCGATGTCCTTGATGCGGCCGTCGAGCATTTCCTGGAAGCTTTTCAACTGGATGGAAATGGATCGGTCGATGAGCGAATCGTAGCCACCGTTTTTCTTGATAAGGTTGATCTTCAAGGGTCCGCGGTCTTTGCGGCGATCGATATTCCCAGTCTCGTGCAAGACAAGTTGCCTTCGCTTCGTGGCCTTCCCTTCGGCAGGGCTCGCCCAGCTCCTGGCCTCTCTCAGTCCAGGATTCCTCTCCTCTCGCTCTAGCTGGAATTGGATTTTTTCGATTTGTTTATGAAGGTTCATCTGCGTGTTTCTTAACAAGTTTATTACAATACGAAGTTACCTTATGTTAGGGCTGCGGGAAAGCTCTAAAGTTATCAGGAAGCGATGAACGCTACCTCGGATAAGGTCTTAGGTAATGGAGCTCAGTATAACATAAGTTGTTATTGTAAAGTAAGATGAGTAGAGTTTGTGCACGGTGGCGATCAACTCTATCCGAATCCGTCGGTGTGTGTGGATCTACTCTATAGGCGTGGATGAAGCGGTTGTTAAGGAGGGGACTCTATTAGAGAGCTATGGTAAATGTAGGAGCCTGCTTGCAGGCGATTGACTGCCAAGCGTGAAGAGCCGAGGAATCGCCTGCAAGCCACCGACAGGTCGGGGTCGATGACAGGCTCCTACAATTGGCGAGCTATCCGAATAGGCTGAGCTGGTCGTCGTCTTGCTCGACTCGGATCTTTTTACGAGGCTTCGCTTTTGGGGTGGGAGAGCTGACTGTCACGGAGGCGTCGTCAGATTCGAGGCGTTCGAGGATCTCCTTCGCACGGGTGATGACGGGAGCGGGCAAACCGGCGAGTCGGGCGACTTGGATCCCGTAGCTGCGATCGGCGGCGCCTTTCACTACTTGCCGGACGAAAACGATGTCGTCGTTCCATTCTTTAACCGCCACAGAGAAATTCTTCAATCTGCCTAGATGGTTCTCGAGTTGGGTGAGTTCCTGGTAGTGAGTGGCGAAGAGGGTCTTCGGTCCGGCTTCGGCGTCTCGATGCAGGTGCTCCACGACCGACCATGCGATGCTCAATCCATCGTAGGTGCTCGTGCCGCGGCCGATTTCGTCGAGAATGATGAGGCTTTGGCTCGTGGCGTTGTTGAGGATGTTGGCGGTCTCGTTCATCTCGACCATGAAGGTGGAGTTGCCTCGGGCGAGATCGTCGCTGGCGCCGACGCGCGAGAAGATACGATCTACGAGTCCTATGCGGGCGGAGGTGGCGGGCGTCCAGGAGCCGATCTGGGCGAGGAGCGTTATTAGAGCGACCTGGCGAATGTAGGTGCTCTTGCCCGCCATGTTGGGACCGGTGATTAGGTGAATCTGGCTTTCGGCTGCGCTGAGATTGGCATCGTTGGGAACGAAGGCGTGGCTGCTGGCCAATCCAAGCGATTCGTTCTTGAGCATCTGCTCGACCACAGGATGCCGGCCTTGCTGGATTTCGATCGAGTCGGATTCGTCGAGGTCGGGCTTGCAGTAGTTCCAGAGACGCGCGAGTTCGGCCCAGCCGCAAAGGACGTCGAGTTCGGCGAGCGCCGACGCGGTTTGGACGAGGGCGGGGGATTCTTCCAGAATAGCCGTTACGAGCCCGGCGAAAAGCTCCTCTTCGCGACGTTTGCTGTTTTCCTCCGCGTGGAAAATCTCTTTCTCCTTCTGCTTCAGGCTTTCGGTGACGTAGCGTTCTCCGTTCACCATGGTCTGTTTGCGGATGTAGTCGTCCGGCACCAGGCTGAGATTCGATTTGGAGACTTCGATGAAGTAGCCGAACGCGCCGTTGAATTTGATTTTGAGATTCTTGATTCCCGACCGGGCGCGTTCCTCGGTTTCGAGATTCGCGAGCCAGAGCTTATTGTCGGTCGTGAGGGAGAGCATTCCGTCGAGCGCCTCGTCGTAGCCTTGGGCGATGTAGCCGCCGTCGGTCAAGTTGTTGGGCAATTCTTCTTTGAGCGCTCGATTGAGCAGTTCCGCGAGGTGAGGGAGAGATCGAATCTCGTCCGCGATTCGGTCGAGCGCTGATCCGGCGAATGGTTTAAGCGTATCCAGAATCTCAGGAAGTTGGTTGAGAGAATCGCGAATGCCGCCGAGTTCGCGCGGATTGCGGAGCCGGTTCTGCATGCGGCCGAGGATACGTTTAATGTCGCGGACAGCTTTCAGCAGATCTTGAACTTCGCTTACGGCGATCGGGGAACCGACGAATTGCTCGACGCAGTTTTGGCGGTGCTGGAGCGTGACGAGGTCGCGTTCCGGAGCGATTAGCCATTGTTCGAGCTGTCGGGCTCCTGCCGCAGTGATGCTCTTATTGATCGCTTGGAGGAGACTACCTTCGCGGGTGCCGCGAGTGGATTTGAAAATCTCGAGATTGCGCAGGGTCGCCGGATCGACCAGAAGCGAAGCTTCGCAGCTGTATTCGCGAATCGTAGACAGATTCTCAGGTTTCGCGCAGAGATTCTCGGAAGCGTAGTGGAGAAGCGCTCCGGCGCATCCGAGGGCGGCGTGCTTCTTGTCGATCCCGAAGCCTTCGAGGTTGATGACCCCGAGCGTGTCCATCACCGTTTGGGCGCCGGTATCGACGTCGAATTGAAAACCGGGGAGTTCCGTGACGGATCGCGTGTTGAGAAAGTGGATAAGCTCGTCGTGAACCGAGCCGTCGTGAGCTTGCGCCCGCCAGCGGTTTTCGTCGCCTTCGATGATGAGCATTTCAGCGGGATCGATCGAGGTTAGAACCGGGATGAGATCGTCGACCGATTTGCTTTGAGCGATCTGGAATTCCCCTGTCGAGAGATCGAGCCAAGCAAGGGCGGAACCGTCCTTGTCGCACTCGAAGGCGGCGAGGTAATGGTTGCGATTCGATTCGAGTTGGTTGTCCTCGATCGTCGTACCGGGAGTCAGGATACGGGTGAGAGCGCGTTTGACGAGTTTGCCCGGCTGAGGGGTTTCGACCTGATCGCAGATGGCGACTTTCTTCCCGGCTTGCAGGGCTTTTCCAATGTACTGCTCCGCGGCGTGAAACGGGATGCCGGCCATGAAGTAGTCGCTGCGTTTCGTCAGAGTGATGCCCAGAAGCTGCGAGCCGACTTCGGCGTCTTCGTGAAACATCTCGTAGAAGTCGCCCAATCGAAAGAGCAGGAGCGTATTGGGAGGGAGCTTTCGCTTAACCTCGAAATACTGCTGCATCATGGGGGTGATCTTCGTTTTGGCCATGTCTAGGTGGAGGAGAGAAAAGGGGCTAGGCAATCCAGAGCCGATTCCCGTCGCAAGGAAAAAGGGGGAGGCATTTCAGCGGGTGCGTTTCTTACCGTCAGCAATACTGGCAGTTCGAGCGCCGGCTTGAAGGCAGGATTCCCGCTGTCGCCGCGAACGCTGATCGCGGTTGATCCTGTTAGCTGATTCCGCGATCAGCCCCGACCTATCGGGTCCAGCGACGATCGCGGCTACGGAAAGATACGCGGGAGGACAGTCTCTGAGAGACTGATAAATAAGTCGAAACATCCGTAGGGGCGTCGCTTGCGGCGACCGCAGAAGCAGCGAGAACTCTTCATACGCGGTCTCCGCAAGCTGAGCCCCTACATT
>JAJFLS010000574.1 GCA_021772595.1 Opitutales bacterium | reverse complement strand
ATGCGCGGAAAAATCGGGACGGCTCAAGCGACTTGCACGGTGGGCGACAAGGTCGCTTCCTCTGGGGAGCTCAAGTTCATGATCGTGGACAAAGAAGCCGAGATCTAAGTTTTTCGAATACAGAGTACTGTTTGTCATGGCAATTGATATTCATCCTTCGGCGATTGTAGATTCCGGCGCGGAAATTGGTGACGGCGTTTCGATTGGTCCGTTTACAGTCGTGGGTCCGGACGTGCGAATCGGAGCGAACACTAAAATCTGGAATCAGGCGATGTTGTGGGGAAGCACGACGATCGGGGAGGATTGCGAGATCTATCCTTTCACTAGCATCGGCATGAGAACTCAGGATTTGAAATTCGAGGGCGGCAATCCTGGAACGCGAATCGGAGACCGGAATGTCATTCGAGAATATGTATCCATTAATTCAGCTACGAATGATGGGGAGTGCACGGAAATCGGTAACGATAACTACTTTCTCGCCTACTGCCATGTGGGGCATTGCTGCAAGATCGGTAATCATTTGATCGCGAGCAATGGAGCTACATTCGCTGGCCATGTGATTGTGGGCGACCACGTCGGTATTGGCGGTGGCGGCACTGCGATTCATCAATTCTGCCACATCGGAGAGTATTCGTTTATTGGAGGCTGCGCGAAAGTGGAGCAGGACATTCCGCCGTTTATGCTCGGAGATGGCCATCCGGCCAAGATTCGCATGTTCAACAAAGTAGGACTCGAGCGGAGTGGTTTCGATGCTGAGCAACTGCGAGTGATCAAGTACTTGTTTCGGACATTCTATCGCGAAGGATTAAATCGCCAGCAGGCGATTGATGCGGTCAAGAGTGGCGACATGGCAGACCAGGAGGAAGCGAAAAACTTCATCGCATTCGCGGAGTCTTCCGAGCGCGGCCTGGCGGCCGGTTCGAAGTAGCGTAGATTTTTTGGCCCGCAGGTTGTCCAGATGATCGGTCTGAGAGCGTATCCAATAAACCCGCTCCTACACTGACTTATTTAACAGTCTCTTACGCAAAGATATTCAAGCACTTCCATCGAACTCTCGAAGATGCCAATTTTTGAGCATTTTGCGCCTTTATGTGGCCATCAAATTCTTCTTCGTGCGGTGGCCGGAGCGACGCAGTCGCTCCGCTACCAGGGACGTGGTTCCGCATGCGGGGAGATCGGCCGCTACCTTTTATCGATTCGCGAAAATCCGTGTCCATTCGCGGTTCAAAATCTTTAGTTGCGGCTAGGTTGCTCTAGGAAATCTGTGGTTAAACTATTACCTACTCGGTGATTGTTCTGCTCGTTGAGAGATAGAGGTGTTCCTCTTCGGTCGACCGGGAGACCATTTTGAATTTGATCCTCTCGAGAGCGTCCCAATCAATGCGATTGAGCAGGTTAACGGTATCTGTGTCGCCTTCTTCTTCGGCGGCGTCTCGCGCCTGTCTTCCGAATGCGCTGGCAACTTTGGCTAGAAGACCGATGTCTACTGAGGCGTTCGAAATGCGATTGTCGTCGCTGTTGCCTAGAAATTTGGATACTTCAGGCGATTGAAATGCGCCGGGACCGTCCGAAGCCAGAAGCGTGAGCGACTCGTTCAGAGAATGAAGAGGGTCACTGCCGGTGCCGAACCCAATGAAAAGTTTGTCGCGAGCGATCGCGTATCCGAAACTTGAAGGCGCAGCAGGGGTTGCTCCAGCGATTTTGTAAAGCGTGAATCCTGCGACGTCCTCTTCTAATAAATTGAGCATGCCGGCCTCTCTCATTGGAGCGAGCTTCTCAGTTAACATGGCTTGAAACGATGCGGCATTGGCTAGGCCGGATACCATCGTTTGGGATTGGTTGACGTTGGGAATTCCGTCTTCGTTCGGTTCGCCAGCGCTAAGTTCGTTCATGGTGTGGAACTCCGCCGTGAAGGTCTCCCGAGCGAATACTTCCACATCCATCCCGAGCTGCTGATCGATCATCTCCTTCTGTTTTGGATACATGATGGCTGCCATGGGAGCCGCTTTGAGTACGATGTCTTTTAGCAGCAATATCGCCTCTCCGATATCCATCGATAGGCTGCTGGCGCTGTAGGCGCTTTCCGGGAAGAACTTCGGGAGTTCAGTGTCAGGAAATTTGGAATACATTGCGAGAATTCCTTTCCGTTCGCCGAAAGCGAGACCGCTGGTAATGAGACTTGAGGATGGATCGAAATCGATCGCGTAGAAGCCGGTTTTGAGTTCGCGAAATCCTAGTTCATCGATGACGTTGTCGACCGAAACGCCCACTTGCTGAGCGTTAACGCCAAAAGTCTCGTTGGCGAACAAGGCGAGCGCTTCGACGAGCTTTTCCAGGTTCATGTAGACTTGCGCGTCGATCGTCGATTGATGCTGGGCGGCCAGCTGGAATCCCGTTTCGTTCGCCAAACTCGTTTCTGGAGTCCGGCTGGATAGCGATGAAAGGAAGTCGGCCAAGCTATCGGGATTGAGTGCCATGACACATTTCTCGTCGATGATCGCCCAGCTTGGTTGGAATTCGATAGGGAATGCTTCGTCGTTTTTAGGCTTAGGCAGGTTAACGAAACGAATCTCGTTGCCACCGATATTCTTCGTTTCGACGGAATTCGTGGGAGCGTCGGCATCGATCCGCGACATTTCTTGGTTAACGGAATCGAGAAAGGAATCGATCGATTGATTGAAATCGCTGGGATCTCCCTGTAAATGGGCCATGAGGTAGGCGTTGACCGGGAAGGCCTCGTTTTCCGATTCGAGCGCGAACAGGGAAATCTGCCGATTGAACTGGGCGGCTGCATTCAGAAGCGGCGTCCAGTCTGGGGATGGAAATTCGGATGAATCGGCGTCTGCATCGGCCGCGATCTGTTCTTTCGCGAGGGCGATTAGTCCGCCAAAGACCTTGGCCATTTCGGAGTAGGGTCCGGCTTGATCGCTTGCGGCGATTTCCAAGGCGATTTTTCGGATTTCCTTGACGTCCGCGTAAGCGAGCGCGTCGGCAGGTACCAGCTGTTCGAGCGGCGTCTTGTCGCCAGCTTGGAAAATGTAGTAGTAGATGCCTCCGCCGGCGAGCAGGCAGAGAACTAGCAGGACAGCGAGAATTTTAAGGACGGTCTTCATGATACAAGGTTGGGTTATGATTTTCGGGTTTTGTTTCTAAGGAAAAGGAAGTTGGATCAGTGGTCGATGAATTATTCGTCGCGAAGGTCGCTACAAGCCGAAGAGAGATTTGATCCAGTCTTTGAAATGTTCCACGCCGTCCATGCCTTGGGTGATGAGGATGTAAATGACGACAGCGTAAAGCGCGATCGCGGCCACGCCTAAAGCGCAGGCGCCGAGACAGAAGAGGCCGTCCTCTTCCGATAGCCCGACGCCGATCAAGAAGATGACGGCGGCGGGGAAAGTGTTGGTGGTCGGGATTGGGATCGCCATCAAGATCGCCATCACGACCACGACGAAGCTCATGAAGCGGGAGCCGAATCGACTGCTAATCCATTCGAGCCGAGGGTGCACGAGTCGTTCGATTCTCGTAAGCCATCGCGTGGCGCCGCCAATCGCCTTCTCGGCGAAGGACCGGCTCATCGAGCGGCTCATCGCCCACTTGGGCAGCCAAGGTTCGTGTCGCCCCGCCATCATCTGGAGGCCGAGCAGAATGAACAGCAAGCCGAACGGAGTCGAGTAGCCGGCGGCGGGTATCGGCAAGGCGCTCGGGAGCGACAGGATCATCAGAAGCAGCCCGAAGCCCTGCTCCTCGACGTTGTCTAGAATGTCTTTAAGAGAGACGTCCGATCCTTTGTGTTCGCCCAGCGAGCGTTTCAGGTTTTCGGAGAGCGATCGTTTCATGAAGTCGGAAATGGCGATGGCGGGCAGCGGCTCCGCTATTTATCGCCCGAATTGGCCGCGAGCTGAGCGTGATAGAGCGCTTCGACCGTTTTCAGCAGCGACGGCACGGCTTCGACCATGCTGTCGCGGCAAGCTTCGTAGTGGGAGAGGTTCATTCCGAAAGGGTCGGGGATCTGCGAGTCGGCCCCGCCCTCGATGAACTGCCTCATCAGAAAAGCGTTCGCGGGTGGCGGATCGATTTGGTAGGCGAGCATCGCCAGGTGCGTTTCGGTCATGGCGAAAAAGGCGAGCGCGTTCGCAACGACCGCTTCGGTGATCGGCTGGCTATGGTGCCCTTTGATGTCGATGCCGACCTTGGACATTGCCGCCACTGCGTTGGGATTGGCGGGTTGCCTGTCGAAAACGGATACGCCGACCGAGGAAATCTTGAGCGATTTCAGAGGATCGCCTTGTGCGTCCAGCGCGTGGCGGAACAAACCTTCCGCCATAGGGCTCCGGCATGTGTTTGCCGTGCAGACGAATACGATTTCATTCCGGGGGCTCGCCATATTTCGGGCGAAGAATTGTGGCTAAGTCGCGAAGTGTAAATAACTGAATTCGCCCACGAGTGAATTGGGACGGATTTTGGGCGAATGCACCATAAATTGTAGGAGCCTGCTTGCAGGCGATTGTTCTCCTTGGATAAGGCAAGAAATCGCCTGCAAGCAGGCTCCTACAAAAGTTGAGTTGTCGCGGACTTTCCCGCTCCTACCTCTGAATCTCTAAATTCGTCCCTCTTCGATGTCGTACACGTCGAACCACACGTAGACGATCTTTCCTGTCGGAATGAATTCGGGGATGTAGCCTTCGAGGAATTCCTGCAGTTCGATCGGCATGTCGCAGAGGCGCGTCGAACGCATCTCATTGTTCCAGGCGATGATCTCCCGCGTGTCGCGCTTCTTGGCGTTGGCCTCGATCCAGTTGGCGACTTCTTCGTCACTCGCTCCGGTCGCAACGAAGCTCTTGAAGTCTTCAACACCAATCTCGGTGAAGCGAAATAGGAAGTTGTCGAGCGGGCAGTCGAAATGGTATTCGCCATTGGTTCCTGCAAGTGCGGCGCGACACTTGTCGAGCGTTCTCTTGGCGACGACATAGCCGGCCAAAGTCTCGCGCGGACTAGCCGGATAGCTTTTCGATAAATCCAGAGCGTATTCGTTCGATCGGTTTTCAGACATAGGCGGAACCTGTATTGAATAATCCAGCATCTGAGTCAACGAGAACCAGACTTACGTATTCTCGATTGTAGGAGCCTGCTTGCAGGCGATAGAAGGTGGGGCTGATCCCGCGCCTGCGGGATCAGCTGTGGAAGATGAGCCACGGTAACGGCTGCTTAAGGATAAGCAGCCCTACCATTTCGCGAACCAAGAAATCGCCGGCAAGCAGGCTCCTACAAATATTCAACCAATCCCGCAATACCCCAGAAATGACTTGGCTCAATGTAAGATAAGGGTTACCCCCTTGTTCTTGCGGCAATTTGTTGCTGCGACCGTCACTTCTTCAACCGCCTCCGCACAACCCCAATAAAGGAAACTCAAAATGATCGCTACTGAATCTCGCGAAACCACTGGCCGGAAACGGCTTTACGAAAGCGTCCTCGACACCGTCGGAGATACCCCCTGCATTCGAGTAAACAATCTAGCCCCGGACCACGTGAAACTCTACGTCAAGGCGGAGTTTTTCAATCCCGCCGCTTCGGTGAAAGATCGACTAGCGGTCAGCATTATCGAAGAGGCGGAGCGCCGCGGCGAGCTCAAGCCTGGGCAAACGGTGGTCGAGGCCACGAGCGGCAACACGGGTATCGGCCTCGCCATGGTTTGCGCGGCGAAAGGCTACCCACTGGTCGTTACGATGGCCGACAGCTTCTCGATCGAGCGACGTCGCCTCATGCGTTTTCTCGGCGCGAAAGTCGTCTTGACCCCTCGTGCCGAAAAAGGCTTCGGCATGGTCCAGAAAGCCAAAGAATTGGTCGAAGCTAATGGCTGGTTTCTCGCCCGGCAATTTGAGACGGACGCTAACGCGCTAGTCCATGAAAACACTACAGCCCGCGAGATCATCGGCGACTTTGAAGGCGAGCGACTGGACTACTGGGTTACCGGCTATGGTACAGGCGGAACGCTTACGGGTGTCGCACGTGTTCTGCGTAAGGAGCGCCCGGATACGAAGATCATTTTGAGCGAGCCTGCCAACGCGCAGCTCATCGGCAGTGGCGTCGCCCAGGAACGTGACGACCAGAACGCTCCCGCGGTTAGTCACTCAGCATTCGAGCCGCATCCCGTACAAGGCTGGACGCCGGACTTCATTCCCTATGTACTTCAGGAGGCGCTTGATAATAACAACTACGACGAGCTGATCCCCGTGCCGGGGCCCGAAGGAATCGAATGGTCCAACAAGCTCGCTCAAAAGGAAGGCATTCTAACGGGCATCTCGGGCGGCGCGACATTCTCAGTCGCCCTGAAAGTCGCGGAGAAGGCCGAGCCCGGATCTGTTATCCTGTGCATGTTGCCGGACACCAGCGAACGCTATTTGTCATCGCCCTTATTCGAGAAAATCGAACCGGAAATGACCGAAGAGGAAATCGCGCTTTCGAAATCGACGCCCGGCTATCAGATGTAGCGGAGTTCGTCAGGGGCTTGTCGATAGGTAGGGACCGACTGCCAGGCGGTCCGCAGTGCCTAGGCTCAACCAACGCGGACCGCCTGGCAGACGGTCCCTACCTGTTCACGCAATCCGCCTATTTCTTCTTCCGTTTTGAATTCCGCTTCGCTTTATTCGCGAGGAATTCGATTTCGAAGATGAGAACGGAGTGGGGCGGGATGTTGTCCTTGCGGGTTCGGCCGTAGCCGAGTCTGCTTGGAATGTAGAATCTGTATTTGTCGCCTGGGGACATAAGTTTTAATCCTTCGGTCCAACCAGGGATGGCGTCCCAAAGCTTGATGTCGATCGGCTGGCCTCTTTCGATTGAACTGTCGAAAACGGTCCCGTCGATGAACGTGCCGTGATAATGAATTTCGAGGGTGTCGTTCCCGCGAGGATGTTGATCGGAATCGACTTCAACGAGCGTCTCGTATTGGAGGCCCGAGCGGGTCGTCGTTACGCTGTTTTTCAATCGGTTCGCTTCCAGAAAGGCTTGGCCTTCGACTCGCGAATTTTGAGCATCTTTTTTGGCAGCTGTCGCGTTCGCGAAGAGCAGAGAGAAAAAGACGAGAGAGATGAGAGCGTTGATTTTCAAATGCCTTAAAAAATGGCCTGACAAACGACCATAACAATGCCCATGGCGAGTATAAACGCCCCTTCGATCGCGACCGCAGTATTGCTCTTTTGAGCGAATTTGCCATTGGCCACGATAAACAGGATCAAAGTTGCCAGAATGAGTATTATGGTAAGCAACTTGTCGCTCGCAGCCGTGATGCCAAAAAGCCAAGCCAGGCCAAATGTACCCAGCGCTTGAATTGTCATCGCGAAGATAGGCATATCGCCGCAATCGCTCATTGAAAGACCTACGCCTTCGGCCCACTTTTTACCAAACACCTTCGGGTTATACCATAGCCAGCCCAACATGAATGATACCACAAAGCTAACGATAACCCCAATCCAGCTTACCCCTTCAGTTAATTCGCACATATTCGTAGAAATAAAAGAACTCAGGTACTTTTCAAGAGTAAAGTGCTCTGGGAAGGGTCGAGCTGGTTGCAAATGCATGTAGTATTATTTACAATACGATACGAAAATGTTCTATTTAGAGCTGTCCGGATTTAGGTAGTGTAGGAATATATGTAGTTTGTCAGGGCGGTTCGGCTCGGTCGCCCACATTCGATTCAATAACTGTATCGGGCACCGAGAAGTAGGCGATTGTTGTCTTTGAATTGGCCGAAGAGTCCGGCTAGCTTGCCGTAGAAAATATCGGCTCTGATCCATGTTGTGAGAGTGTCGTTCCAATTGTAGGAAAGATTAGGACGAATCATGACGTCGGAGTCGTTCAGGTTTTGCAGCATGAGTGTCTCCGCTGTCAGAGTCTCATTGAAAAATGCCTCTGGACAAAGAGAGTGACGTTGCTGTCTGTAGCGGGAATCACCACGACTGCAGCGCCCGTAGCGATTTTAGCAGACGGCGTGTAAACGGTGATCGATGGGCGTGAATGTTGGAGAGAATCAAATTATCGCCTTGAGTCCGGTACCTCTGAGTTTCGGTCTTTCCTTCCGAGCCAGGCGCTCCATCGGGCCAAAGTAGAATTTCCTTATGCCTCGCATCTAGTAGCAACATCGCTGGGGGAGGACCGGCATGCGTTTTCGGATCCGAGGTTTGGCCAAATGCGGCTATCGTTCCGGCCAAAATTAAGAACGAGCAGGCTCGCGAGAAGCGAAACGTTGCAAGGAATCGAAAGGGCATATCGGTTTCTTTCACATGCGCGTTCAATGATCAAGCGGAAGGAATGGGCCGAGTGCTTACGGTTGAGCGTTGAGCCTCGGCTACCCGATGCTACGGCTTGTATGTGTTGTTGTCTGAGTTGTAAGAAAGCCGCTGTTCCACAGCCATACCATTGAACATGCCGCTAAAGACCGCTTTTAGAAATTTGTTCTTTCTAACGGTTTTGCCTTTGAAATAGGAGTGCGAAGAATCGACATGCTCAGCATCTGTAACATCAATGTAGTGAGCATTCGGACTATTTAGGTTTTTCGTATAATGTCCTAGGCGGGCCCGTTGTTCTTCTCCGGGTTTGATTCGAGATGCTTTGAGTGCTGAATCATTTTCATTGATAACAACATAAACTCTTTTCCGGGAATCGAGCTGCCCCACCCAGTTGATGTGGTTCTTGTTGTTTGCGTCGGCTGCAACAAGGCATATATTGTCGAAAACTAGTTTTGATGTGGTGTTCTCAGATGTTGATAAGGTATTTTTTAGCACG
>JAJFLS010000573.1 GCA_021772595.1 Opitutales bacterium | reverse complement strand
GGAGCTTGCTTGCAAGCGATGCCCACGTTGATCGCCTGCAAGCAACCGACACATCGGGGTCAACGACAGGCTTCTACATATCAAGGCTCTTTCTTCGAGCTTTTACCACCTGTCATCTTTTTGAAAAAGTTCTTCAGATCTTTCAAACCCTCGCCTAGCTGAGCCGCGTTCCAAAACGCGGTCCCATACGCGCCATCCATCTGACCTCCATCATAGGTGCCCAACCAAAATTCATCATCGTTGCGCACTGTGGTGAGATGATCGTAATACGCTTCGGGATCCAATTCCCGGATACGCGCCCATTTCCGCGCCCGATACTCCGGATCGAACTCCCGCTCTAGCGAATCAGCGATACGTAAACGATTCCCCTCGACCAGTAGCGGCTTGAGCGAATGAAGCTCCAGCGTTTCCGCGTCCATGTGAGGAGCCGTCTCGGCCGCCTGCTTTTTAGCGCGTTCCTGATACGTCTTAAAGAGTTCCTCGATCATCTGCGAATCATAGAACCGAGTCGCTTTCGGTTTAGAAGCGTCATCGGAAAAACCAATCGAACTTACGGCAACTAGTCCGAAAGCGATGATCGAAAATTTGGGGCTCGCAACTTTCATCTAGAGTTTTCGCGGATTTGGGAACAGCTCCGAAATCCGACCCGAGTTTTCGCAATTTGATCCAATCTAAATCGCCGAGCCAAGCGCCCACAAAAAAAGCAGGCCAAAGACCTGCTCGTATTCCCGATGACTTTCCAGTGAAAGAGGGCGCTACTTCGTATCGGTGCTCCCGCTTGCGGCTTTCTTCTTGCCCATCGCTTTTTGGACGGCCGCGGTCGCTTTCTCAAATGCGGCGCTCAACTGCTTCGAGTCGAAAAATCCTGGACGCCCCGGATCGCCGGCGGTTCTTCCCGGATCATACGTTCCAGACATGAACTCCTGGTCGTTTCGCATCGTAACCATCATTTCGTGAGCCGCGTCGGGATCGATATCCATGATCCGCTGCAAACGCCTTCTGGGCTTCGGGTCGAGGAACTCCACCAGGTCTCTTTGCAATTCGACGTTAACCCCATCCACACTCAAAGGCTTGAGAGTCACCAAGTCCAATTCCTCCCCATTTATATGGGCGGGCAAGTCCTCGATCAGCTTGTCGTTCTTAGTTTTATAGTCCTTGTAGAGCTTTTTTATCTCGGCTTCGTCGAAAACCGTTGTCCTAGCTATTTTGACCTCATCGACGGAAACTTCCTTCTTTTCTTCTTTCTTTTCGACTAGCGGATCCTCCCCGATTCTCGGTTTGGCCGCCTCATCCTGCGCGAAAACGAAGGCCTGGAATAAGGTCGCTGCCAGAATAACTGAAAATGCTCTCGAAAGGGGAATCATAATATCAGGGGCTAAATTTTGATAGAATTATGGAGATCTCAGACTGGGAAGCGAACCAAAAATCAACTGTTCTGAAGGGATTCTCTGACCTGATTAATCTTCACAAGATCCTTTATTCCAGGCGAATGCTCCACTCCGCTATTCAAATCGACGCGTTTCGCGCCCGTTTGATTGACGGCCTCGGCTACATTCTCGGGATTCAGTCCCCCGGCAAGCGTCCAGAGCTTATCCGGATAACGCTCCGCCATCTCGCGAAACGCCGCCCAGTCGCTGAGCTGTCCCGTCCCGCCGAACGCATCTTTCCGATAGGCGTCCCACAACCATGTGTCCGCCAAGGCTAGAGATTCCTCGCCCAGCAAATCACCCGGGCCAATCTTCGGAGCCAGCCACAATCTCTGCGGAGACAGGCGCTCCGACCACGATCGAATCCGTTCGATCGACTCCGACCCGACCGCGTAGTGAATCTGAAAAAAATCGAACCCAAGCGGCTCCAACGCATCGAGAAGCGAATCCTCCGGAGCCACCATCACCGCCACTTTCGGCAGATCCGGCAGATCGGATCGCATCGCTTCAAATGCCTCGATCTCGAGATTTCGCGGCGATTTGGGATAGAAGATGAATCCCAGGAAATCGGCGCCCGCATTCGCTGCCGCTCGAGCATCGCTCGCGCGGGTCAGTCCACAAACTTTGACTTGGATGCCGCCAATCATCGATAATCAGGAAAACGCGTTAAGCGTCTTTATCACGTAATCCACTTCCTCGTCCGTCAATTCCGGAATGATCGGCAGACTCACGCAGTTGCTCGCTAATTTCTCGGCCACTGGAAAATCCCCCTCTTTATAGCCGAGGTCCGTAAAGCACGGCTGGAGATGCAACGGATAGGGATAAACAACGTCGCTTCCGATTTCGTTCTCGGCCATGTACGCTCGCAAACGGTCACGCTCCGGATGCTGAATCGTGAACATGTGGTAAACCGAATCTCCCCAGTCAACGCGACTCGGCAAAACTATATCCGAATGCTGAATACCCGCTGTGTATCTTCGAGCGATCTTCTGACGTCGCTCGGTCTTCTCTCTCAAACTGGGCAGCTTCACATTCAAAGCGGCCGCTTGAAGTCCCTCCATCCGATTGTTGTATCCAACGAAATGATTCAAGTAGCGCTCCTTCGAGCCATGCGCCCGCAGGATTTCGATCTTGTCCAGCAAGGCGCCATCTCGGGAAGTCGCGCAACCCCCTTCGCCAAGTCCGCCAAGATTCTTTGTCGGATAAAACGAAAACGCTCCCGCATCTCCGATCTCGCCAACTAGCCGCCCGTTATAAAGCGCCAAATGCGACTGCGCCGCATCTTCGACGACCTTGATCCCTCGCGAGCGAGCAAGCTCCACGATAGGATCCATATCCGCCGACTGACCGAAGAGATGAGTCACCACAATCGCCTTCGTCTTTTCCGTAATGAGCGATTCGATACCGTTCGGATCCAGTGTATAGGATACCGGGTCGATGTCCGCAAACACGATACGCGCTCCGACATATTGGGCGAACCACGCCGATGCGATGAACGTGAAGCTGGGCACGATCACCTCGTCGCCCGGCCCAATGCCCATAGCGCAAGCGATCAAATGCAGCGCTTCCGTGCCGCTTCCCAAACCCACGCAGCGCGAGACGCCTTGCTCGCGAGCGAAATTCTCCTCGAACGCTGTCACGTCCGGACCCAGGCAATAGCCGCCGTGGTCGATCGTCCGCTCGAACGCGGCGAGAAGCTCCTGCTTTATCGGACGATGGGCCCGCTCTAGATCGATGAATGGAACTCTCATTTCTATTTCCCGAAGTTCTCCAAGACTACTTCAACGAGGCCGTCCAGGCTAGCTTCCTTCGCCTGGAAGCTCATCGGCATTCCTTGTTTCTCCATGCTGGCGCTCGTTATCGGGCCAATGCTAATGGACTTCGGCCGAATCGCATCCGCCTCCAAGGTCAAATCCTTCGCCTGATCGACGAACGACTTCACGCCTGACGAACTCGTGAAAAGAATCGCGTCCGCTCCCTGCTCGCGAAACGCTTTCGCCACGGGGTTATCGGAAAGATCCGTGGCTTCGGTCTTGTACACCTCGAACCGGTCGACGATGGCTCTCGCATCTTCCAGCTTCTTGATCAGAACGTCCCTCCCGAGATTGCCCGTCACCACCAGCGCCTTCGCACTGTCCAGACTATCGGTCGCAACGAGTGCGTCGGCCAAGCTCTCCGCATTCGCCTCGTCCGGTATCAGGTCTGTCGTGACGTAGAACTTATTAACCTCCTTCGCGGTCGATTTGCCCACGGCGGCGATCCGGATAAAGCCGAGCGAACGAATGTCCTCGAATTTCTCGAAGAACGCTTCGAAGAAATAGCGGACCCCATTGGGACTCGAAAACACGAGCCAATCGTAGGAAGCGATCTCCCCGAAAACGTCTTCCTTCGTTTCCTCGTTCACATTCCTTTCGATCGAGATCAGCGGGAGCCCAATCACCTCCGCGCCGAGAAGCTCCAGCTTCTCGCTCAACTCGCTCGCCTGTCCTTGACTCCGCGTCACAACAAATCGTCTGCCTTGCAAGGCCTTCGATTCAAACCAAGATAATTCATCGCCCATATCCGCATTCTCTCCAATAAAAATAACCGCGGGCGCTTTCAGTGAAAACGCCTCCGCCTTTTCGCAAATCGTACCCAATGTTCCACGACAGACTCGCTGGTGCCCTAAGGTCGCCCATTCGACGCAGGCCACTGGCAATGTATCCGCAAATCCCGCCTTCGATAATTCGCTCGCGATTTGCCCCAACCGGGACACCCCCATGTAGACGCACACCATCGCGTTATCCTTCGGCATGCGGCTCCAGTCCACCATGGTCTCCGGCTTGTCCGGATCCTCGTGTCCCGTCACGATGACGAGCGTTGAATTCGAGTTTCTTTGCGTAAGAGGCGTCCCGCTATAAGCGGCCGCGCCGATGGCCGCCGTTATTCCAGGCACAATTTCGAATGGGATTTTCTCGCGGATCAGGAAA
>JAJFLS010000572.1 GCA_021772595.1 Opitutales bacterium | reverse complement strand
GCTGATCCCGCTGAGCGGGATCAGCCGTGTTTGCTCTAATCCTGAACCGGCTGCTTAGGGATAAGCAGCCCTACCATCGGCGATTCGCGACTTATTTAACAGTCTCGAAGCGATCACAATCGCGGAAAATCCACCCACACTGCCAAGCATCGGCCATGGAAGCTTCATTGGATGCCGCTTTTCCCGAAGCGGCCTTTGCTCATAAATTCGAGTCCTATCTCAAAACGGGTTCAGGTCGAAGGTTTCAAAAACGACATCTTGGACTGACATAATAAAGGATCTCCGGGGCCCTTCGACTTCGCTCAGGATCTACGACAAGCTTCGAGGTATTTACCCGATGGGAACAAAAAAGATGACTCCCCGCAGAACCTTAGTTGATCGTCGTCCTTGCGATTCTTCCAAATCAGAGCAGAGGGATCGAGCTTCTTGAGCAGGTAGGTCTTTGGCATGGGAGGATCTTATCATCCAGCTTGGACGGATACGGTCGCACCACTAGCGTTGAACCGTAGTTTTTCGGCAGATACTAATTCGTTTCGCTCATTCCCCGTTCCGCAAGTTCCGCGTCGATGAGGTCCACGATGAGCTCCATCAGATCGCGAAGATCTTCGGCCTCTGTCAGGAGCTGCTTAAGGCGGAAGCGTTTCTCCCCGAGCACATTTGCGAAATTGAGGTCTCGGACAAGCGCCTGCCGGTCCGCAGCAGAGCCGGAACTTGCCCATGCCGCGTGCTCTTGGAGTCCTAAAACTGGGAGACGTCCTCGGACCAGGGGCAGGAGATCTCGTATCGTATCATCAATCGCCCTCGTCTCGTCTTCCCTGTAGTCACGTAACTGTTCGTCCCATCTGGCTAACTCTCGACGTAGCGGCTCGCATTTGATGAGCCGGATACCGTCCAATCGAAGAATTTGTTCTAGCGTGCCGGTGGACGGGTCGAAAGTCGCAATGCTTAATGTCGCGTTGAGGAGTGAATCAACTTTTCGCGGCTCCGCAGAGGCATCCGGTCCGGTCATCGCGAGAAGAACCTCGGTTGCCTCGAATGATGCACGGGCTACTCCGTCGGAATTATCTAGTGCCGCTAGGTTGCTCACCAACTCGGCGTGCAGATCTTCCAGCAACAGTTCCTCGGCCACCCTCTCACTTCGATCATCCCACCAAGTGTTCAGCGAAAAAGCGATGAAGATACCAATGACGATTAAAACAATTTCCCCCAATGCATACGCCAGGTACGTCCTCGCCTTGCCAGGCAAGAAGAAGGAGCGTCGAATCTTGCGGAAGATGAAGAGCATTTGGTTAGTTGGCTAGTTAGGCTTCGATTAGAGCTATATTGAGAGCACTTGCGGATGAAGACAGAATAGATTAGGCTAATCACATTTTATTCAGACGAACCTATCTAAACGGTGGACGGATCATTTTATAAACGTTATCGGCAGGTCGGCTATACTCAATCTCCTCGACTTTGGTTTCTATAAGGAGAAAGGCCATGCCCGTTTTTTTGATAAATTTCATAAAATAGGCCCGACTTTTATCCTTCAATTTGTCCCATGCCATTTTCAATTCAGCTTCTTCATGAATCACCCTTGCTTTGCACTTCAAGTGAATCACCGTGCGCAGTTTCTTATCAGTAAACATCCATTCGATTTTGGGGTTCTCCAGGATATTGAGCGCCTTCCTACTGTCTGGTGAGGTCATCGTATAAATAACGCCTATATCTGTGTTTCCCAATGTTCCCATCCAAGTCGCATGAGGAACTCCATCTGAGCTTGACGTCACCAATACGGTAAACGTCCGGTGAACCCCGTTATGGATTTGAGTTGACTGACCTGTTTTTCGCCCAGTTTTCCGGTGTGAGTTTGTATTGTTCTGAGTTCTGCATTGCGGGAAGGCGCTCGAGAACGTCGGTCATGTATTCGAAAGGATCGATTCCGCGACGCTCGCAGCTTCCGACGATCGAGTAGATCACCGCGCTTCTGCGCCCAGCCTTGGGATTGCCTATGAACAGCCAGTTCTTCTTTCCGATCGCCGTTGGGCGGATGGCGTTTTCCATGAGATTATTGTCGATATGCGCCTCGCCGTATTCGAGATAGCGCGACATCGCCTCCCATTGGCCTAGGGCGTAGCCGACGGCCTTGCCCATTTCGCTCTTGGGCAAATATCGATTCCTGCGAAGTTCGATCGCCTTGCCCAGGCGCTCGAAGATCATCGCGCTCTCGCTGGCCCGAGCGGCTTCTCTGAGCTTGGACGAGGCTTTCGATTCGCGCAGCCTGCGCTCTATTGCGTAGAGGTTGCGGATGCAGAACAGGACGAAGGCGGCGAACTGGAGATCCTCTTTGCGGGCGGCCTCGAACTTGCGGCGGATATGCGCCATGCAAGCGATGCGGGTGACGCCTTCGAGCTTCTCGTAGGCCTCGTATCCGTCGGACTGAAGCAATCCTTCATATCCGGCCAGCAGGGAAGTCGCCACCGCGTGCTTGCGGGTGACGGCCCAGTGGAAAACCACGTCAAGACCGGGAGCGGACACGCCCCAGAGGTATCCGGTGGAGCATTTTCCCCTTCGGAAATCTTCGTCTATATACTTTATCGGCGTTTCGTCGGCCTGGACGTAATTGCCTTGCAGAAGCCGGGCGAGCATGAGATCGCAGATTCCCGAAAGCCAGAACTCGACCGAGCGCATCCAGTCCGACATCGTCTTCCTGGAAACCTCGCAGCCGAGGCGCCTGAAGGCTTTCGCCTGCCGGTAGAGCGGCATGTGGTCGCAGTATTTGGATACGGCGACCCAGGCGAGCAGCCTGGCGGTGGGAAGGCCCTTGTCGATCGCCCTGGCAGGAACTGGAGCGATCAGGATCGGCGCGTCGACGCCTTCTCGGGAAACGTAGCTGCGGCGGATTGTGGCGACCTTCACCAGCTTGGGCGGAACGATATCGAGCTGTTCGGCCTTCTCTTGCCCGATCTCCCGGTAGTCTTCTGGATTGGCGAGGACTTCGGGCGGATCGATATATACGATTCGTTCCTCCATCTCCTCGGGAAGGCGGTTTCGCCCATGGCCCGGCTTGCGCAGCCGAGGCTTGGCTTCTGAGATCTCGACGGGCTCGCGCTCTTCGGCTTCGCTCTTGGAATCCAGGCCGGCCAGCTCCATCGTCAGTTGGTCGACATCGAGCTTCTCGCTCTTTCGACCGTACTTCTGCCGCAGCAGATAGTCGATGCGCGAGCGAAGGGAGCGATTCTCCGTTTCGAGATTCGTTACCTCCTTCGCCAGTCTGTTTTCCAATATCGTCAACACTGTCGCATATTAATGGATACGACAGGAACGCAAGCTCGCAATGCGGCTATCTCGCGTACCAGGGCTTCATCGTCGAGCTGCACGCCCGCTATCAATTGCCCGAAGGCCTCCGACTTGAGGTCGATCTTCGCGGCGCCGCCGGAAACCGGCCAACTGAAACGCCCCTTCTCCAAGCGCTTGGCCAAAACCCAAAGCCCGCTTCCGTCCCAATACAGGATCTTCAGCAGGTTGCGCTTGCGGTTGGAGAAAAGAAACAGCGTTCCGCTGGTCGGATCCTCGCCCAGCTCTTGCGAGGCCGCCGCGAAAAGCCCGTTGAAGCTTTTGCGCATGTCCACCGGCTCGCAGGCCGCGAGAACCCGCGCCGAGGAAGGAAGGCTCAGCATGGCGCTCCCAATTCCTTGAGCAAAGCCGCCGCGATCGATGCCGAGCAAACGCGCAGCGAGATTCCTCCGCCGAGGAATATCTCGATTGGGCCGGCCGACTCGCGCCGTTCGTCGACCGAGAGCTCCACGAAGGATTGAGGCTTCGCCGCCGCCCGCCTCGCCTTGAGCCAATAGAGCAGCGTCGCGTACTTCAGGCCATGCTCCCGGGCGAATCGCATCGCGCTCAGACCCGACGCGTCGAAGCGCTCCAGGTAGTCTTCCCGCTCTTGGCGGGTGAATCGTTTGATCGGCAGTGATTCGCTCATCCCCGAAGAATATGCGCAATCCGCAATTCCGTCTAGTGAGGGTTCACCGGACGTTTACCCAATACGCCTGCTCCGTGATTCTGAAGCGTATGCGAGATAATTATTTTCACCTCTTTTAGTGTTTCTTTTTTAGTCATAGGACTCTTGTTGAATTCAGCTGATTTTAGTTACTTTTAACTCTACAATATCTGTATCCAATTCAGTGCGACATTTTCCTTTCATTGAAGAGTTTGAGACGAATATGGCGAAAGAACCGGTGCATGCAGTTCCATTTGTCTGCTGTTCATGACAAGCCATTCAAAATCCACCCCAATAGCAGGACTTGCGGAACGGTTACGACTGGAAGCGCCATTGCGATTTTCCAAGATACCGTAGTATTGCGCAGGCTCATGATTTCCGTGTAATCAGTCGCCGCTCCACTCATAAGAAACGTAAAACCGTTGCCAGGTGCAGCTCCTCGAGTAACAAGATCAGCGGCAATCGGACTAGAGCCCTCTGAACAGATTTCGATGACTGTAGCAGCTACGAGCGTGAGAAACAAGCCGCCGATAGTCGGGCCGAACCAGGAAGCAAATACATCGTCACTCGGAATCAAAGCGCGAATTGCCGATGCGAGGACTACACCAAGAAATATCCAGCGCAGAACCATACGCGATTCGGCGAATCCATGGCGGAGCATTTCCCCCAATTCGGACGGGCTTAGCTTCGCCGAAGCCCAGGATTCGCGTGCTTCGCGCCAGAAATCAAAATCTCCCGGCAGGTCATAAGCATTTGGATTGGCAGGCAAATATGTATGATGGACGAGGAGTTCGAAAATCAGCCCAGAGACGATTGCGACGAGACCGGAGAGAAGTACAAAAATGAGCGTCCATTTCAGACCAATCAACGCGACCAAGACGATCGTTAGCGAGAGTGAATTCCACGGACTGGCGATCAAGAAAGCCATAGTTTGACCAAGGCTAGCGCCTCGCCTGTATAGCTGCATGCCGACCAGCAGAATACCATGATTACAAAGGTCTAGCAATAGCCCGGCTGCCGTAGCCCGAAACAGTCCACTCAGCCCACCTGATTTACCCAGAACACTCATTACGAATTTACGCGGTATTCGGGCCAATACTGAGACTGCGATTATGCCAGCTATTAATCCCCACCACATTTTGTTCATAAGCTCAAACGCTCCATGCGCGAAAGAGCTAATGAATCGCACTTCATGCAACTGCTGATGCAAGAGTAAGTGCGCCAAATATGCCACCGTTACGACTATTAACGATGACACCAGAAGCCAATCCATTCGCTTCTTTGTCGTACAACAAGAATCTAACTCTGGCTTATTATCGTGGTGGCAACTCATGCTAAGAGGAACTATTTTATTCAGAGCAAAATAACGAATTACCATTGGAGCAACGTAGGAGATTTAGCCTGATGTCACTGAACATAGTACCAAGTTTACACGCATGGGCACGGGGATCAACCCAAGAACCGCTTCCGGAGCCGCCTAAGGGCAATTGCGAGCGCCGTTGCGATCCAAGCTTGTACCCCTAGGGAAACCCTGTAGAAATCTGAATACCCTCTCCTTCCCGCCCCTCCATGGAAGACGATTCCAAACCAAATCCCCCAGAACCATCGCAACCCAGCCTCGCCTCCTTCTGGGCTGAGCTGAATCGTCGTCCAGTCAATCATATCGCGTACACACTTGGTCTTCTGGTTCTTCTTGCGGGCTCGGCACGTGCGCAAGAATACAATCTGCTCAACTATGCGAATCCTACCGTCCACCCCTACGCCGACCCGGCCAAAGGTCGCGAAGCGCATCGATACGCGGACGCGAAGGTTAACGAATTGCGACTTTATGACTTCTACTCGCGACAGGCCGACTATTATTTAGAGCAAAAGGAGATCCCTGAAATCATTCCTGCTTACCCAGGCATGGACGCCGGAATCAACAGCCACTGGGGAACTCATCCCCAAGTCCACTACTACGACGATGCCTGGAGCCAAATGGACAATGGACCCGCTGTCGGTTCAGTCATCGCTCAGGGAAACGGTTTTATCGTGAAAGCGATCCACGTTCGCCTTGGCGATAGTTCTCCACTGTTTGCAACCTTCGATCCTCTTCGGTTCTCCTATCGCTTGGTCTGGACCGGAGATTTCCTGGACTACCCTAGCCAACGCTGGGGCATCACAGGTCTGGTGGAGCCTGGTGGAGACGTTATCCTTGAAAACGCCGATTCGAATTGGTCTCCAACTACCGTCACTGAAAACGACTCAGTAACTGGCGAGAATAAATATCACGGATATTACCGCCACAACGATAAGATCGTATTTAAATATAGGGTACACTCAACGAAAGTTCTCGATCAACCGGGAATGCTCGATGCAGAGGCCGGACCGATCTTCACCCGGAATCTACAGTTCAGCAATGGATCGAACGGACTCGAATTAAGCAGTTTTCTCCTTCCCAAAGGAGCAATCCAATTGGAGACTACGTTCCCAGATGGCCTTGTCGGAATCGCCTATAAAACCGACACGGGTACAATGGGGCTAGTGGCTCGCTCTTCGGGCGCAATCGAGGGAATCAAAATACACAAAGGGGATGACGACACACTCGTTGTCGACATACCTTCGCAACCGGCAGGCGCCAGGTTGACGCTTTACTCGTGGAACTCGAAATTGAATCCAGCTGGGGCAGCGAGCGCGATTCATGCGCACGAACCAAGCAATCCTTCGGAATTGCTCCGAGGCGGCCCAAGCCGATGGCCAGAAAACATCACGATGGCTGGGATGCGAGGCGTCGGCGATGATTCCTATCTGGTGGATACGATTCCAGTGCCGCTCGAGAATCCCTACGATTCGCCGATGTTCCTGACTGGTCTTGACTTCTTTTCCAATGGCGATGCGGCTGTATCCACATTCTTCGGGGACGTCTGGATCGTTCGCGGACTCGATCAAGGGTTGAAGACGGTCCAATGGAAGCGGATTGCTCATGGGCTCAACCAACCTCTCGGGCTAGTGATAATCGATGGAAAGATCCATACGCTCGGCAAGGACCAGATCACCATTCTGCACGACTTGAACGGAAACGAGGAAATCGATTTCTTTGAGAACTTCTGCAATTCCTATGCGACCTCTCCAGGTAGTCATGATTACCATACGGGTTTTCAGAAAGACGATGCAGGCAACCTATACTTTGCCACCGAGCACGCAGGAGTGATAAAAGTTTCGCCAGACGGAAAAACAGCGCATCCGGTTGCGACGGGCTTGCGCAACCCCAACGGGATCGGAGTCAGTCCCGATGGTCGCGTCTGGTGCGCGCCTCAAGAGGGTCAGTGGACTCCCGCTTCTCAAATTTCCCGGATACAACCAGACGATTACTACGGATTTCAAAAACATATCGACAACCTTGAAATCACGCCAGCTACAGCCTACATACCGCGCGGCATCGATAACTCCACCGGCGGATCCGTTTATATCACAACGGATCGTTGGGGACCGATGAAAGACAAACTGGTCGCGTTTTCGTATGGGGCATCCTCTCACTACCTCGTTCTGGAAGATGAATACGGCCCAATACTCCAAGGCGCGATCGTGCCGCTAAAGGGAGATTTTCTTTCCGGTTCGCATCGTGCACGAGTGCATCCAATCGATGGTCAAGTCTACGCCGTCGGCACGCAAGGATGGATGAATTACGCGATTCAAGATGGATCCTTCGAACGAATACGCTATAACGACAAAGCGGTTTACTACCCATCCGGATTCCAGGTGTTTCAGAACGGTATCCGTGTTGATTTTAGCGAGACCTTATCCAAGACCGGAAACCTGGACTCTAGCCGCCATTTCGCCCAGCAATGGCAATACCTTTACTCGATGGGCTATGGGTCTCCGGAATTTTCGATCCAAAATCCGAATACAGTGGGTCACGACCCGCTGCGAATAAGCGCGACCACGGTTGGCGACGACGGGAAGTCCTTGTTCCTTGAGATCCCGGAGTTGGCTCCGGCGATGACGGTTCACCTCCGACTCCACTTAGAGTTTGCCGATGGCAATCCGTTCGCCACCGATTTATTCGCCACCGTACATCACTTGGGTAACCCGTATCCTCACCACTCAAGCCACGAACCCCTCGTTACCGGAAAACGCAATGCGCTTCATCTACCGATACGCGAGGCGCTACCTCCTCCTGATGTTGAACCCGGCAGCGATGATCCGGGGCGACCGATTCTCTTGAAGGCGATTACCGGACTGAAGTACGACCAGGAAAAAATAGTGGTCAAAGCTGGCGAGCGGATTTCTCTGACACTTTTGAACACCGACGAAATGCCTCACAACTGGGTCCTGACAGGGTGGTTCACTTACGAACGTGTAGGCCAACTAGCGGATGCCATGGTAGCTGACCCGACCGCCGCCGAGCGTCATTTTATTCCTGACGACGATAGCGTTCTTCTCGGTTCGCGCCTCCTGAATCCAGGAGAGACACAGACCATTCATTTCAACGCGCCAGCTGCCCCTGGCGAATACCCATTCCTATGCACCTTCCCAGGACACTGGCAGGCCATGAAGGGAACGCTGATCGTATACTGAACTCTAGGGGCAGTGAGGACCGAGCCGGTCCTCACTACCCCTGAAACCGCCGCTTAACCCATGAAACAATCCCTATTCCGTAGTATTCGAATATCCCTTATCAAAGAGGGAAAACTTTTCCGCTACCTCGCCTACGCGATCGGTGAAATCGTATTGATTATCCTGGGCATCCTGTTCGCTCTCCAAATCAGTGATTGGAACGAAGACCGCAAGGAACAGACCACGTTTGACTTGTATATCGTGCAGTTGAAAGAGGATGCGGTGACGGCGATTGAAAATGCTAGCGAAGCGATTGAATGGGCGGACACATTTGAAAGCGAATTTGGCGCGACCCTCAAACTCCTAAAAATTTCTGAACTTGATGCTGATCAACTTGAAGTCTTTGAACGGGGCCTCAACAATTTTGGAAAATATCCTGAGCTATCGGTTCAGGTGGGTCTACTAGGCAGACTCTTAAATGACGATATTGAGCAAATCGGCAGAGATCCAGAGGTGGGCAGAAAGTCCATGGAGATGGCGAGCATGGTATTTTCGAGATTTGAAATACTTAATCCATGTCGACAATCAGATCGACTTAATTTCCGCGAGCTTAGCCAAGTTCCGAGGGCGAGGGATTGGTTCGGAAGAAATTCCTATGACTTATGATCTAGACGAATTGAAAATCTCCAATGAGTTTACAAACTCCGCGAAAACCATAATGAGCCTTACCCATACTAAAGGTCAGTTCACACAAGGTATTCTAGAAGAATTAGAGGCCTTCCTCGCCGTCTTGGAGGAGCACGACAAGGTGGAAGGATGAAGCATGAAGACGTTAGGAATTAAATTAAAGCATTTGATGAAACAAGTTTGCTACGCCAAAATTCTTTACCTAGAAAATTCTCTGCTTCAACAAAGCCAAAACCCCAATTCCCCAAAATACCCAATTAGCTAGCTATGAGTATCCATCCCCATAAATATGGCCGTAGAAAATTCCTGAAAGCAGCTGGTCTCGGAGGACTTAGCCTCGCTGGTATGACAGTGGCACCGATGGAGGACCAGATCGCCTATGCGACACAGCACGTAAACCGCAATTCTTCACCATCAAAATTGAAGATCACGGACATGCGAATTGCTGAAATTTCCGGAGTGGTTTTTCGCACACCAATTGTTCGCATTTACACAAATCAAGGTATCGTCGGTCATGGTGATGTGCGCGACGGTGCCGCCAAGGAATATGCTCTATTTCTAAAAAGTCGTTTGCTCGGAGAAAATCCCTGTAACGTAGAAAGGCTGTTTAAAAAGATAAGCCAGTTTGGTCACCATGCTCGTCAGGGTGGCGGCGTTTCCGGAGTTGAGATGGCCTTGTGGGATATTGTCGGGAAAGCGTACGGCGTACCCGTATACCAACTACTCGGTGGTAAGTACAGGGACAAAATTCGCGTGTATTGCGACACCACCACTTCCAGTGATCCTCACGAATACGCCCAACGCATGCAAGAGCGCATCGACATGGGCTACACCGCTTTAAAAATGGACATCGGAATTGGCCTAATTAAAGACGTGCCCGGTGCGTTGATTAACTCACCCTATGGGGACAAAACACCTTGGGACTCCGAGTATCGAGACTACCGACTGACCAAGCACCCCTTTACACGCACTCAAATTACCGAGAAAGGTATGGACAAACTGATGGAGTTTCTCGATGTTATGCGTTCCAAGATTGGTTACGAAATCCCCATGGGCACCGATCACTGGGGACACTTTGGCGTGAACGAAGCCATCAAAATCGCCAAAGCTACTGAGCCTTACACACTGGCCTACATAGAAGACATTATGCCGTGGCAGGAAACAGATCAGTGGAAGGAGATTACGCAATCAACCTCAACTCCTACTCAGACCGGCGAGGACATTTACATGCTGGATAATGGTTTCAAAGGGCTGATCGACAGGCACGCAGTGGACATCGTGCATCCCGATCCCAATACCGCAGGTGGTATTCTTGAAACTAAGAAGATCGGCGACTACGCCTCGAAACATGGAATTGGTTTCATGCATCACCACGCAGCCGGACCAGTATCCTTCCTTGGGGCGGTTCACAGCGCCGCTGCCACCGAAAACTTCATGTGGTTGGAACACCATGCGGTGGATAAGCCTAGATGGGAGGACCTCGTAACAGGCATCGAAAAGCCAATTGTGAAGGATGGCTACGTCACCGTCCCCGAAACTCCTGGGCTAGGAGTAGAGCTCAACGAAGAAGTCGTAAAAGAATTCCTCATCGACGGTGAAAAGCTATTTGCGCCAACGCCTGAATGGGATGAAATCCGAGCCTGGGACCGCTTGTGGAGCTAAGATTCTTCGATTACCAAAACCTAGAAAGAAAGGGAACGCGCAGCTATTGCAGCAAGACCCCTTGCCCTGATGAACTCTGCCCAGATTGTTGGAAGGAGAACAAGGCAATGCGTTTGGCTTCTCCCTTCCCGTGCAAACACATGAATGAGTAAGTAGTCAAATTCCCAATACACGCTAAAGGAGACACGGAAAGCGATGCTGGCTGATACATCCTAGTGCAACCTAGACCGCCTTATTGAGACTGAAATCATGAAAGAGAACAAAGTCACAATCTACACCGACGGCTCATGCCTATTATTAAAATTCAAGGAGAAACTGGTAAAGAATAGCTGCTACCGCCCCAAAAACGTCTCTGAGCTTTCCTAGACTTTACATCTCCGCCCTTAGCAACCCTATTTACCGTACGATGAAAATATTTACCGCCAATACCGCTTGCATGGTTTGGCGGCACATAAACTGGGATCATCGTACCCTTGTAGCCCAACACCTTAAGATGGTAGTATTTCAAACTCCAAAGCTCCCGAGCAAGAGTCTTAGCGAAAGATGGGTTTCCGAAAGCGCTATGGCAAACGTCGCAAGCGATCGTACCCATGTACCACTTTGGTAATCCTTTCGCTTCTATTCCAGCTGCGATGGCGGATGCAGGAACCGGTGGAGCACCTGGTGCGGTAACATTTGGGCTTCCAACCGCGCCATGTCCCGCTATGTGTAATCTCGCATAGACACCGAACCCTAAATCTTCCAGAGGTTGTCCAGGAGTGTTAGCATAAACTGTGGTCCACTGTCTTTTGTGGTGCTGGTGTGCCTGCATATTGGCATCATTATTGAAATGGCTGTGTAGAGCAAACTCATCAAGGTTCTGGTTATTCAAATTATGAATTCCTAATGTCCCAGAATTCCACGGAATGAATTTAAATCTATTTCTTGCCATACAAGCCTCCGTAAATATTTGCTCATTAATGATAGGGGAAATCGATTTTGAGTTGAGCCTCAGGTAGGCTGAATCAACTAAATTTAGATTCAAGAGGAAACTGGAAAATTATAGGAATTTGACGGCTCAAAAGAATGTTCCGGTCACCTCATACGCGTAAACCTAATCCTTTAAGCAACTAAGAGGAAAAGCTAAACGCGTGACTACGTGACTTAGTGATAGGAATATCAATTGTTCCGATTCGTTTCGTGGGGTGTTGATAGGAAGACGATTCAGAACTGGGCATTCACCTTATTCTTGAGGCCTTGAAGATCTAGTGATTGATCCGCTTTGGGATACGGGTGCTCCAATAAGCGCCAGTGCTCGGTGAATGCCATTGCCTCGCCAGGTTCGATGACATTGCCAGGGCCGATCGGCTCCAGTTCACATGCAGGAATCCTTGTCTTTGGATACCATATCGAGATCGTGTAGCCCGCCAGCTCGTTGTATACCTTGTTAGGGAAGGTTTGGTAGGACTTCACAAAGGCCATGTCATCGGGCGTGACATAGGCAAACCAGCCAGCGTAAGAATCCAAGCCCAACTTGGGGAAGGCCGGTGGTGCGAGGATCTCCAGAAAGCCATCACGCACACGAATGTTGGGATCTTCTGGTTTGGGATCCAAGTGATGACCACTGTGCACCATCACATACTGACTCGGCATGCGACTGAGCGCTGGTGTTAGAGGAATCGCAACCACACCACCATGCTTGGCGAAGGTCCGGCTCCAATGGGACCAACGTTTCGTTTCGTCCGAGTGATTGCGGATGATCTGTTTGCAGGCCAGATGAGATGAGTCAGCATCCAGGGCGAACTCGCGGATCAGTTGCACGCCACTGATTGGATCTTCGACACTAGTTAGGCGCGCTCGACGATCCCCAATGATCTCCGCTTTCCAAGCGCCTGCCCACAATTCCAGACCCCGTTTGATCAGATATTCCGGCCCAATATCAAACCTTCCCGCACTTACCATACGCTCCCGCAATGGCGTATCGGGTGCCCACTCCGCTTCCTTGGGATCCAGATAGAGCGCCTCTTTCCCCTGCCAAGCATATGACAACACGCGACCACCGACTTGATGACAAAGCAACACCGTGGTCTCCTTGTTAGACAGCTCAATGCAATCTTGGTAGTTCATCACGGTCACGCGCCGAGTCCCAGCGAACTCAGACTCTGCAGCAGTAGCGATACTCAGGGCGCAATGCCAAACAACAAGAGAGGTGGTGATCATAGCACGTGGATGCATGGATACCTTCATTCAGTCGCGCTTGACCCATGAGGTCAATCCACATCTCATACTCCAATGACTGCTAAAGCGACCTGATGAACTCAGGCCAATCTCCAACTCTTGTATTATTGTACGTACAAAATTGAATACAGAACCTAAACGAGTTCCTTAATCGGAACGAAGGAAGGCATAGCTTTGATGACAGGGAGACGTGGCGCTGCGGGTGGCGAAACACCTGGAAGACGATCTTGGTGGCTGGAAAGCGCCGGAGATCTAGCCCGGATCGACCCGTACAACGGGAGTCGGTGGATGGCTTCTCGTTTCCGGAGAGGCTATTTATTCTTTTCGATTTTAGAAAACTTGGTCCCTTCAAGCGATAGATTGAACATGAGGCCCTTATTTCCGAAAATGAATCCAACAACGGGTTGATTGAGCATCTTCGTGTCAATTTCGCCGCCGGCTCCTAGCGTAGCAATTGCAATGCTGCCATCGACCCCAACTTCCCAGCCTTCGCTATGTTGAAAGCTCTCTAGATCGCTCTTCTCCAAGAAGAGGATGATTTGTCGCTTACTTTGCACTCCAATTTGGAACCCAATCGACGCGGCTGCGGAGCTATAGTATTGAACTTTCTCGCCTTTGATGATCAGGGCACCTTCGCCGTATTCGCCGCCGATTCCAAAACCTGCTTTGCCGACCGTCGGAAAAACGAGCATACCTTTAGCTTTCTTGGCTAGTTTTTCGCCGGCAGAGGTCTGTTCATAGAATTCTTCAATCGCTTCTTCGATTCGAGCGTCGAGGACGATTTTTCGAGCAGCGTTGGCTGGACTGACGTTAAGAAGGAAAAGCGCGGTGAGAATGCCGAGGGCTATTTTCATTGTAGTACGGATTGAAATGGAGAGGCGTCTTGTGAAGACACTATCGAACAATGAGGAAGCTGACTTTAGGTATTCGATTCAACTAGGCTCTTTCCTTCATAGGGACTCAGTTTAATGGGGAAAGTTTCCCTGACTGCTGTAATTAGCCTCTATGCCTGTTTCAACTTTGCTCTAACGTTGCGATAGCTGGTGGTTGATAGGAAATTCAATGGTTCCGATTTGATTAGGGGGGCAAGCGGAGAAGACGAATGCTCGAATGAAGGGTGAAGTATAGTGGCGAGGAGCGTTAATTCCAGATAGCGGCCTTTAGAGGGCGTTTTGGCCTGAAGACGGATTCCGTTGGCGATAGCATTTCCTGTCTAGTCCCTGAGAATGTCTTCAATCGGATAGCAGCAAAGAAAAAGACAGAGCAGTAAACACCGCCCCGCCCGCTTAGAACAAAATCTATTTCAAGTTCTACTCGATCAGAGCGTCAATCGCGTCGGTCAGCAGGATGTATAGCTGCTCTTGGGCTCCGCAGTCCAAAACCCAGTCGCGCTCCGGCCCATTTCCGTCTGGCTCTCCGTTCGCGTTGTCGATGCATCCGTCGGTCCTATCGAGAGCCTTCTGGAGCTTGTTCAAGGCTTCGTCGATATCCCCTTCATTTATGGCTTCGAGCGCTTGTTCAAAGAAGTTACCTAACGCATTCTGGTAACCCGGTGATTTAAAGTGTTCGGGAGGAAGTTCTATAACAATATCGCTGGCTTCAATGATCTGAACGCTAGCGTAGTCTTCAGCTGTTATTAATGGCGTTAGCGTTACGGTCGCGCTGCCAACAAACTGAGCGCCACCGGCATCGAACACTACGAATGCCGAACCTTGGAGCGATTGACCTGTTATTATCGAAGTATTTTGCATGACGTCATCGGTCCCGTCCGCCGTGCCATACCCGTTTATCCGAATAAAAGGTCGACTATCTGGGAAGGCACTTACATCACCGCGAATTATCAGGTCGGACTCACCATCATTCTCATTTTCCAGATGAACGATAGATTGAAGCGAAAATCCATCGTATGATCCTCCTGTTATCGAGATGGAAGAATCACTTCCGATCTGAAATTGATCTAGAGTGGTAATTGTTGTACCCGCTAAACTATCCGTACGTGAATCATCTAGACCGATTATCCCAGAAATGGTACCGCCAGCCACTGACCCGCTAATAGAGTAATTCACGACGTTTGCCGGTAAGGATAATAGCGTGAGATATCCGGCTAGATAGACGAGAATTTTTAAAGCATTTAATCTCATAATCGAAGAAATAGTTGGCTCATTGATAGAGCGGGAGTTGGTTGGAATGGGGCACCAAAGTCTTATGCTCATTTCCATTTCAGATGTCAAAATCAATAGATTTAATGCTCTAAGTTTGGGGTATTTCTTATAACCTGTTTCCAGTTTCCCCCACAAGCGCCCTCAACATCTTGGGCAATTCCTACTTGTGCGTACTGTAACAATCGCTACCGAAAGCTCCTTGCGATTCTCTCGGAATTCCCAGAAACGAGAAGGCGAGGAATGCGTTTGCGTTGGTCTCTCATTCCACCCCGCCCCCGTCCCCGCATTCCAGCAATACCCCCCGATAGCGTCTCTGCTTCAGATTGTGCGCCTTTCGCCCTCATCCTACCCTTCGGGGCGCTTGTTCTTTCCGAAATCGAGGCCTCAGAAGGGGTATTGAGGTAAAAAGCCCATTCTAAGAGTGGCTAGATCCAAGCTTGAGTCTTTGGGGAAACCTCTAGTATAATCGGTAGCTCTTCCTGCCTTTCCCCCCTAAGCCTACCCCAGAACCCTCTCAGCAAACAAGCAGCGAATAATCACAATATTTCCTATCAACCCCTGAGAATCAAACAGGATCAATGTTCATATTTGACGATTTGAATAGAAATCAGGGCGGAAACAATCGAAGTAAACAGTATGCCGATATCGTGTTAACGAACAGTTTCCTTGGAAAAAGACTAAAGCGTTTCTGTAATGAAAATGCTGAGACAAAAAGTAAATATCCCCGGAGCAAGCTCTCGACTTCGTCGCCTGCCGAAGCGGCAGCGGGGCATTGCAAATGCTTTACCTGCGAAGAAAGCAACCATCGATCAACTCAACATCACTACAAAGAAAGCCGAAGCAAGGAGGGTGTTGAAAAAAGGCTAGTCTATTCTGGACTGTGTTCCAGTGGATGGATACGATAGGTTCCATGCTCGGAAAAAGAGATACGCAGGACAGCCTTTTCGCGTTCGTGAATCTAGAGAAGATGATACCCT
>JAJFLS010000571.1 GCA_021772595.1 Opitutales bacterium | reverse complement strand
CGCGACAAGTCGGGAGACCTTTTCATCGTCGACGGAAAGATCGCCGAACGCCCTTCGAAGGACGCGCTCTCGGACGCGACTGAAATCGACGCCAGCGGACTAGTCGTCGCCCCGGGGCTGGTGGACTTGCATGTCCATTTCCGAGTCCCCGGACAGACGCACAAGGAAACCATCCTCACCGGCACCAGCGCCGCTGCCGCAGGCGGATTCACCAGCGTCGTCTGCATGCCTAACACGAGCCCGCCCGCAGACACCGCCGGCACGATCCAATATATAAAAGACGCCGTCGATCGCGAAGCCGTCGTCAACGTTTTCCCCACCGGATGCATCACCGTCGGCATGGAAGGCGAGCGCCTCGCTCCCACCGGATCGCTCAGCGACGCGGGAATCGTGGCGATTTCCGATGGCGGCAGATGCGTCCAAAATAATGGCCTCATGCGCCGGGCGGTCGAATACGCCCACATGTTCAACATCCCCGTAATCGACCATTGCGAAGACTATTCATTGACCAGCGATGGCGTTATGAACGAAGGGTTCGTATCGACCAAACTGGGACTCCAAGGCTGCCCCAAAGAAGCGGAAGACGTCATCGTATCCAGAAACGTGATTCTCTCCTCCAAGACCGGCGCCCATATTCACTTGCAGCATATCAGCTCGAAAAACGCCATCGACATCATTCGCCGCGCCAAGGCGCGCGGCATCAACGTGACCGCCGAAGCGACTCCGCACCACATCAGTTTCTCGGACGCGGAAGTCGAGAGCTTCGACACTCACTTTAAGATGAACCCGCCATTGCGATCGAATGAGGATCGACTGGCCTTGCTCGACGGCCTGGAAGACGGAACAATCGACTGCATCGCGACCGGCCACGCGCCTCACACCGACTACGAAAAAGACGTGGAATTCGACTACGCGCCTTACGGCGTCATCGGTCTGGAAACCGCTCTCAGCGCCGCGCTCAACGAGCTCTACCACTCCAAACGCCTCTCTCTCTCCGGGACGCTTTCGCTGCTAACGCATCGCCCATCCGAGATTCTGAAACTCGACAAAGGCGTACTGAGTCCAGGCGCCGATGCAGACATCGTTATCTTCGACCCTGATCTCGAATGGACACCTAGCGTATCCGAATTTCACAGCAAGTCCGCCAATTCGCCCTGGATCGGCAGGCCCATCAAAGGAAAAACGGTCAAGACAATCGTATCCGGCAAACTGATATTCGACGATGGCCGGATTGTTACTTTGTAGGAGTTGCGCTTGCGCAGCCCTACAATATCGACCGATTCGATAAATCGCCTGCAAGCAGGCTCCTACGCTCAGCTCAACCGCCGCCGCGCCGACCGCCGCCACCACCGCCGGATCCACCGCGTCCGCCGCCACCGCCGCGGCCGCTGAACCCGCCAAAGCTGCCCCGGCCTCCATCGGTCTGGGGGGCTTCGAGTTGCAGCTGGGCTTGACGCAAATCTCGTTCGCGATCGGAAATCTGCTGGTCAGCGAGACTTGCTAACTGAGCTTCGTTCAGGACTCTGGCTGCTTGTTCGAGCAGCATCGCGTCGTAGACCTCGCGCTCTTGATAATACGTGTCCACGATCTCTTGTGTAAATTGATTACCTCCTCCGCGACGACCCATCTCGCTCATGTCGTACGTGTATTCAAAATCCTTATCCACGGCCGCGTAGGCGTTGACCAGGCCTTCGCTCTGCCGTTTCGTCAGCGGCGTTTCCGTGTAGCTCAGCGATCGCTCGAATGACTCGACGTCGTCACGGTATTCGAGCGTGTTGGAGTACTGCTTGAATTTCGCGGCGTTGTCCTCGCCGAGCAGAGCTTCAATGTCTCCGGCCAGTAGTTCGCGCTGGTTTCTATAATCTTCCTTGATCGCTTCCCGATCCTCTTCAGATGCGAACCTCGTGCGGGCCTGCCCTTCGAATCGCAGGATTCCTTGCTCCGCCATAAGCACCTTCAGAGCGTCGACTTCCTCGGGAGGCAATTTCAGTCGTCTGAAAAGTTCCGCGTAGCCGCGGTCGATGCGCTCCATCGCGCGCTCGATCATGTCCATCCGCAGCTCGGGATCGTCGAAGGTTGCGAGTATGCGCTCCATCTGCGCCTGCATTTGTTCCTTGCGGCGCTCCATCATCTCTTCGCGGGTCGGACGTTCGCCATCCGCGAACCTTCTGCCGGACCCCGTTTCCTCGCTTTGTTCGGCTTCGATTTCCGGCTCCTCGGATTCCGCCTCAGCCAGCGTTTCGACCGGTTTTTTCTCGAACGCAGGAGCGTTGTTAGCAAGCCGGCGTTTCAAGCTCCTGTTTTCCACGCTCAAATAGCCGGCGTACGCGGCGAGCATTACCGTGAGAATCGAGAGAGTGACAGTGGTCCAGTTCTTCATGATCGTTTTGCTAAGTGTATAAATCTTCGGTGGTTGGATGATTCGCGGCGATTTCGAACGAACGCGCCCATTCATTCTGAACGCGTTTTCTTCTAGATTAGTTACATTGCCTTGATCCGAAAAAGTACGCTATAAACGCTTCGATAAACCCTTGCAAAATCATACGGCCCTTATGATTCTCGCGCTTTTCTCTTAATGGCGACTACTCAATGAGCGAAAACCTGTCTCAGCATAACGGACCCGATCACATCGGCATCATCATGGATGGCAATGGACGGTGGGCGCAGGCCCAGGGACTTTCGCGTATCAAGGGCCACCGGCAAGGCGTCGAGACCTGCCGCCGCATCATCGACGCCTGCCAGGATTTGAACGTCCACTACCTCACTCTCTACGCGTTTTCCGCCGAGAATTGGAATCGTCCCGAGAGAGAGGTCAATGCGCTGATGGAACTCCTGGAGCTCTTTCTGATGAAGGAGACCAAATTGCTCGTGAAACAGAAGGTGCGCCTGCACGCCATTGGACGGCTTGAGGAACTGCCCGCCAAACCGCGCCGCGCTTTGAAGAAGGCAATCGAGGCCACCAAGAATTTCAAGGAGTGGCACCTGATTCTCGCCCTGAACTACAGTTCGCGAAACGAGATCGTCGACGCCACCAAGGCCATCGCGGAGAAGACTGCCAAAGGAAACCTCTCTCCAGAAAACATCACCTGGGAAATGATCGCCGCTAACCTGGACACGAGCGGCCTCCCCGACCCCGACCTGATCGTGCGCACCTCCGGCGAGACGCGCCTGAGCAATTTTCTTCTCATGCAAAGCGCTTACGCGGAATTCTATTTCACAAGCACCTGTTGGCCCGACTTCACGAAAGCCCACCTCGAAGAGGCCATCCGCGTCTACCATAATCGGGAAAGGCGTTTCGGTCGTACCGGGGAGCAACTCGACGTGGAAGCAAGCCTTTCCCGTTAAACCTCAATCGTTCTCGCTGTGAGAAAGAGAATTTTCAGCACCCTAATCCTCTGGCTCGTTGTAGTCGTCTGCTTCTTCATCATCGGTCCCGACGCGGCTGTTTGGCTGCTCGCGGTACTAAGCGTGGGCTCCCAGTACGAGTTTTACGGATTACTCGAAAAAATGGGCCGGCGACCCTTCAAGAATTTCGGGACGTTTCTGGGACTGGTGATGATCATCGGTCCTTACTACGCCAACAAGATCGCAGGGGATCACGTCGAAGGCATCCAGTCCGGGCTCATCGCCGTCACGATCGTCGCCTGCTGCCTGCGCATCCTACGCGAGCGTGAGCTGGACGAACGGATCGAATCGCTCGGCTCCACGCTCCTTGGGCTCATCTACATTCCTTTCATGCTGAATTTCCTCGTTCGCATGATCGAACTCCCCCCCGACGAACCCAAGAAGGGATTGATGCTCGTTGTCTGGCTGATCGTCACCGCAAAGTTCACCGACGTCGGAGCGCTCCTCTTTGGGAAAGCGTTTGGACGGCATCCAATGTCGCCGCGCACGAGCCCGAAAAAGACCTGGGAAGGAGCGGTGGGCGGCTGTCTGGTTTCCATCGGCCTCGGATTCGCTCTCACCTATTTCGCGAAAGACTATTTCCCGGCATTCTTCACTCCGCTTTGGGGCACTGTGCTGGCGTTGCCGATCGCGATCATCGCCATAATCTCGGATCTCGTCGAAAGCATGGTCAAACGCATGGCCGAGCAAAAGGATTCCGGCTCCACCATCCCGGGAATCGGCGGAGCGTTCGACTTGACCGATTCGCTCATCCTTTCCGCTCCCACGGGATATCTACTCTTCGAACTGCTTATCTAGCGAATTCATGGGTCAGCGTTTTAAAATAGTTTTGCTCGGAGCGACCGGGTCCATCGGGAGCAGCGCTCTGAAGGTGATTAGAAAGCATTCCGACAAGCTCGAACTGGTTGGGATCGCCGCCAACCGAAACATCGAGCAGCTCGCCGCCATCGCCAAGGAATTCTCCGTCAAGGAGATCGGGATCTACGACGAGTCCGCCTGGAAACGGGCGAGCTCCGACAGCCTTTTCCCCGCCGACGCGAAACTCGTCTGCGGCGAGGAAGGTCTCTGCCATTTGGCCGCTCTTCCGGGTTGCGACACCGTGCTGGTCGCGGTCGTTGGCACTCAAGGGCTCATGCCCGCTCTCGCCGCGATCAATGCAGGGAATACGCTAGCCGTGGCCAGCAAGGAGATTCTCGTACTCGCTGGAAAGTTCATCATGGAAGCCGCCAGCGCCGAGAACATCGACATCCTCCCTGTCGACAGCGAGCATAACGCCCTCTTCCAGTGCCTCGAAGGAATTTCCACCGATCACGTCTCCAAACTGACTCTCACCGCGTCCGGTGGAAGCGTTCGCGACCTGCCTCTCGACCAATTCGCGAACATCACGCTCGCCCAAGCCCTCAATCACCCGAACTGGGACATGGGCCCGAAAGTCACAATCGACTCCGCGACCATGGCCAACAAGGGCCTGGAAATGATCGAGGCTAAATGGCTGTTCGACATGCGCCCCGACCAAGTGGAGGTCGTCGTCCACCCCCAGAGCATCGTCCATTCTCTAGTCGAATGCATCGACGGGTCGATCATCGCCCAGATGAGCCCTCCGGACATGGTTTTCGCCATCCAGCACACGCTGCTCTATCCCGACCGGGCCGAGAAAGTCGTGCCCTCCATCGACTTTTCAAGCGCGTTCAGCCTGGACTTCCGCCCCCTCGAAGCGGCTCGCTACCCCTGCCTCGGATTGGCCCGCTCCGCCATGGAAGCCTGCGGTGTCGCGCCCGGCGTCTTCAACGCCGCGAACGAAATTGCGGTCGACGCGTTCGTCAAAGAACGTATTAAATTTGTCGAAATAGCGAAAATCGTAGAGAAAACACTCGAAAAGATCGATAATACAGAACCTGTCTCCATAGAAGAAGTCTTGGACTACGACACGCAAGCCCGGGCGATCGCCGCCAATATCATAGCAAACCAAACCGTATGACTTTCAACAACATTTTCGACAGCGCCTGGTCCATTCTGATGGTCATCCTCTTTTTCGGAGGATCAATCTTCGTCCACGAGCTCGGCCACTTCCTCGCCGCCAAATGGCGAGGCCTGGTCATCGAGCGATTTTCCATCGGCTTCGGCCCCAGACTCTTCGGCTGGAAACGAAACGGCGTCGACTACCGCGTCTCGCTCCTCCCGCTCGGCGGCTACGTCGCCCTCCCCCAGCTCGCCGACATGCGCGGCATCGAAGGCGAATCCTCCATCACCACCGCCGCGATGGAACCCATTTCCT
>JAJFLS010000058.1 GCA_021772595.1 Opitutales bacterium | reverse complement strand
GCATGCTCGTACTTAAAATCAACTACCTCGACAAAGGCCTTGTCTACCTTGCCTCGAATTCGGGCATCCTTGTCTTTCGCCACGAGAACCGCTTTCGCCAAATCGACGATACGGGCCTCAAGCTTCGCCACTGCATCGTCTTCGGTCAAACCACCTGTCGCCTTCAGCCCCAAATCGCGCGGAGCCTTTTCGAGGAGCGTGAGAATCTTCAAAATAACGGCTTCCTCCAGTTCCGCAAAAAGCGCCGAGCCACGTTCCAGGATGATAGCTTTTTCCTCCTCGGTCCACTCGTAGGTCTCCTCGTCGAGCCCCACGAATTTTGAATACGTTTCCGCTTCGAGCAGCTTTTCGAGTCTTTCGGACATTTCCTTCGCTTCGATTTTCGGCGCCGGAACGACTCCTTCAGGCTCCTTCTTTAGCTCCAACTTTAGCTCGATCGGCAAGTAGGAGAAACCGACTCGGTCCACGCCTCCGAGAGCTTCAAGCTGCGTATTCAGATATTTCCAATGCGCTTCGAACCGTTCGTCTTCGTTTAGCTCGCCAATGAAATCGAATTCGTTCTCAACGCGCCGCGAACGCGTTTCGGATTTGAACCAGGAAAGGATGCTTGAAAAAGATGCGCCGACTCGATTGGCGTACCCCTTCACGCTCAGATTCACTGTCTCGATCGGCTGACGGTCTCGAGGATCCTGCGGAGCTCGCGCTCGTATGAACGTTTCAATGACGCTATTCGGCAGAAATCGAATTTGACCGGAAAGGTTCTGATAACGGGCGAGCAACGGATCCACTCCGTAATCGAAGCGATCGATATCGCCAAATGTAGGCACATCAGGATCCGTGCCGAAGAGCATCTCCTCCTCGACGACAGCCTTGTCATCGAAGTAGCCCCAGCGAATGGCTCCCTTGTCGTGTTCCAAAGCTTCTTCCTGAGTCTTCATTTTCCATCCCACGAACACTGCCGCCTTAAACTCGGTGTACTCCATACTGGAACTCGACGTCGTTCGATCCGAATACTCTTCGAGATCCTCCCCGGCAATGTAGGCTCTTATGAATTCGTCCAACTCTTTCGGGCTAAGAGTCGCTCCCAAACTGCCCGCGAAGTTGTGCCGCAAACCAAGCACGTGCCCAACCTCGTGGGCGACCACCTCTCTCACATAATCCTGGGAGAGCTTGAGCACCGCTTCGTCCGTCAGCTCCGGATCCGCTAGAAGCTCTTCAAGTCCCGCAGACAGTTGTTTGGCAAACTCGACCGGATCAATGCGACAGGCCGAGTTAAACCCAAAGATAGAGTGATCCGATTCATCGCCGTCGTCCGAATCGTCGTCTTCGGATTCTTCCGATTTCTCAACAATCTCCGTCATCGCGCGTATCAAAGCCCGAGCCCGAGCCTTTCCTCCAATTCCAAATACACTCGTCATGAACGCTTGTCCGTGAAGCGCTTCTCCCGTACGTGGATCGAGCAGCACGTCGGCATACGCGAATCCCGCGTTATCCCACGGAACCCATTGCACGACATTGTATTTGATATTCGGAGCCGTCACACCGTCAGGCGCCTTCTTCGTTTCAACGATCTCCTTTTCAAACGCCCGATTCCAATAAAGGATACCTTCCTTGACCGCCTCCACGTAGTCGTCGGGCGTATTCGCGCTGTAGTGAAAAACGATCGGGTCGGACTCGTCGAAGCGTCCCATTTTGACCGTTTGACGGCCGGAGGTAAGTTCTAGGTGCGGCTGCGTTTCCCAAAATCGCGCGTAACGCGTTTCTACCGGATTCATCTCCTTGGCTTCGAAGTCGCTGCTCGAATAAGGAGCGATGAAATACCGCAACTCCAATCGCGTCTCGCGATTCTGATCAGACGCGCGATTTCTAGCCTGGACCGTCTGCCGGACTACGAGCTTTCCATCATCTTCCGAAACGTCGAACACTCTCCCTTGCGGCAACTCAGCCGTCCGCTCGAATACGCCTGGATCGAATCGCTTACTCGTCGAATACCAGCCTTGAAACAAGAGCCGACGCATCCCCTGATTGAAATCGATCACAACATCGCCGTTGGACTCCGATACGATCGGGAACGTCGCGAGCAAACGCCGGGCCGGCAAATCCTCCGTGACAACCTGCCCCTCCGTTGATTCGTAGAGATCCACACCATCAGCATACTGTTCGAAAGTCACGATACGACCCAGCAAGCCGCTTCCCGTCACCGAACCCGCTTGCGGAATCACCGAAGTCGACATCATGTATTCCTTCCCGAACGCGGCTCGTGGAATGGCGATGTGAGCATCTCCCGACGCTTTTAACGCAGGCCCCACTTCCTTACTCTTGATTTGGGCGCAAGCGATAAATGGCAGTAGAATTAATGTCAGGGTAAACAATCGGAGTAGCTTCATAGACACAGCATTGTTATTGCTCTTGTCGGATAAATCACGCCCAAAATCGCCTGCAGTCGATTATTCTACTGAGGCTTCCCAAGAAGCTTGGAGCCCTTATCGTTTTCGAATAACGAGCTCGTACTCTGATTCGTGATACAAACTCCCTTAGAGACTGATAAATAAGTCCGTTCGGCGAATCGCTGGAAAGGGACGGCGCTCGTTCACTACCCTGAAATTCCCTTCAAATAGGTAGCGGTCGGGCGTCGCCCCGAATGTATTTCCATTTATTGAACAGCCTCCAAGCAAGATGAACTCACTTCATCCGTCTTATTCCCTCTGTTCACCAAACTATCGATCTTCCGACCTAATTCCATTACATTAAAGGGCTTGCGAAAATACGCGAAAAAACCCGCTTCATCACTAGCGGTTCGAGTCATTTCCGCGCTTCCCGTCATCAATACAACAGGAATGCCGGCTGCCTTCTTCTTAATCACATTCACGATATCCACGCCAGTCCCATCCTCCAAATTGTAGTCCGTTATCAACGCTCGATAGTTCGCTCCTTCACGATTAAACAAACCGACCGCTTCCTCTACAGTTCCCGCGCATACAACGGAATATCCTCTCCTTGAAAGAAGAGTTTCCACAATCGATCGAATCATCGGTTCGTCGTCGATTACAAGTATCTCATCCATTTACAATCCATCTCCTTTGCACTACATCTTTGTCGAGAGACTAATTATGGTAGTCACACCAAGAGAGCATACGGGCGAATGAAGCGATTGATTTGCTCGTTGGACATCGTTGCCTTGATTAACAGAAAAATGACATCCAGATGCCCACAACGCTCCGATTAAACAGACATTAAAAAAAACGGCCCTCGTTCGAGGGCCGTTTGAAATTATAAGCTTAGCGTGCTTGGTCGGACTACATCATGCCGCCCATGCCGCCCATGCCGCCGCCCATGCCGCCATGATCGTGACCGCCTGGAGCTGCTGCTTCCTTTTCAGGAATGTCGGTGATCATACATTCGGTGGTGAGGAGGAGACCTGAGATGGAAGCCGCGTTCTGAAGAGCACAACGAGTTACCTTTGTCGGGTCAACAACACCTGCCTTGAGCAGATCTTCGTAGACGTCGGTCGCAACGTTGTATCCAACATTTCCTTCTTTAGAAAGGATCTCTTTAACAACGACGGAACCTTCAACACCTGCATTTTCGCAGAGCTGACGGATCGGACCTGCAACCGCAGTCTTGATGATCTGAGCGCCAATTGCTTCGTCACCTTCGAGCGCGAGAGAGTCGACAGCCTGCGCAGCGCGGATGAGAGCAACACCGCCACCAGGGACGATACCTTCTTCAACCGCCGCGCGAGTCGCGTGCAACGCGTCTTCAACGCGAGCTTTCTTCTCCTTCATTTCCGGCTCGGTTGCCGCGCCTACGTTGATGACAGCAACACCACCAGCGAGCTTAGCCAAACGCTCTTGGAGCTTTTCGCGATCGTAGTCCGACGAGGTCTCGTCGATCTGGCGACGGATCTGCTTTACGCGACCTTGGATCTCGTTGGAGGAACCTCCGCCTTCGACGATAGTCGTGTTTTCCTTGTCGATCTTAACGCTCTTCGCTTGTCCGAGGTCGCTGATCTGTACGTTCTCGAGTTTGATGCCGAGGTCTTCAGTGATGCAGCGTCCGCCAGTGAGAACCGCGATATCTTCGAGCATCGCTTTGCGACGATCGCCAAAGCCAGGAGCCTTGACTGCGCATACGTTTAGAGTGCCGCGGATCTTGTTGACCACGAGCGCTGCAAGGGCTTCGCCTTCGATATCCTCAGCGATGAGGAGGAATGGTTTGCCGGACTTCGCTACGCCTTGAAGCAGTGGAAGCAGGTCGTTGAGCGCGGTGATCTTCTTCTCGTGGATGAGGATGTACGCATCTTCCAATGACACTTCCATCGCTTCGGTGTCGGTTACGAAATAAGGAGAAAGGTAGCCCTTATCGAACTGCATCCCTTCGACTACCTCGAGAGAGGTTTCGATGGACTTAGCTTCTTCAACAGTGATCGTGCCATCTTTGCCGACCTTGTCCATCGCGTCTGCGATGATGTCGCCAATCGTTTCGTCCCAGTTAGCGGATACAGTCGCGACTTGCTTCACTTCCTCGCGAGACTCAACCGCTTTGGAAATGCCAGACAACTCGGCGACAGCGGCTTCAACAGCCTTGTCGATACCACGCTTCAGGTAGATCGGGTTCGATCCAGCTGTCACGTTCTTCAGACCCGCGCGGTAGATGCTCTCAGCGAGAACAGTCGCAGTGGTCGTGCCGTCACCGGCAGCGTCGGAAGTCTTGGAAGCGACTTCGCGAACCATCTGAGCGCCCATGTTTTCGTACGCGTCTGGAAGTTCGATTTCCTTAGCGACCGTTACACCGTCCTTCGTGACAGTCGGAGAACCGAATTTCTTGTCGAGGACGACATTACGGCCTTTCGGGCCGAGAGTTACTTTTACCGCTTTAGAGAGAGTCTCAACTCCTCTAAGTACCGCGTGACGCGCTGCTTCATCAAATAGCAATTGTTTAGCCATTGTCGTTATTTTTTAAATACTATTGGTTATTGGTTAGTTATAATCGATTACGATTCGATGATTCCGAGAATGTCATCCTCGCGAACCAAGAGGTACGTATCGCCGTCTATCTTGACTTCCGTTCCACCATACTTGCTGGTGAGCACGCGATCGCCAATTTTTACGTTGAACTCTATCGCGTTGCCATCGCTGTCCTTGGCACCTGTGCCAAGAGCGAATACTTCAGCCTCTTGCGGCTTTTCCTTGGCAGAGTCCGGGATGATGATGCCATCACGAACTTGCTCGTCTTCATCAACGTGCTTAATCAGCACGCGATCTCCTAATGGTTTTACTTTCACTGATGTTGATGTGCTCATAATTGAGTTATTATCTATTAATTAGATTACTTTGGGTTAAACAGGTTTTGCTCTGACTAATACAAATCGCGCGACCCATGAATCATGGATAGCGCGATCTGAAATTTTGATTGGTCTACTTCTTGTCGTCGTCTTCAACGACTTCGAAATCCGCGTCGACTACGTCCGCTGGCTTGGGCTCATTCGAAGCCGCTTCGCCTTCATCGGATGGAGGTGGAGGTCCGCCTGCAGCTCCGGCCATGTCTTCCATGTTCGGCATACCGCCTTCGGCCGCCGCCGCTTGATAAAGGTCGGCTCCAAGCTTGTTCAAATCTTCGATAGCCGCCTTGATTTGATCCGCGTCGTCGCTTTCAAGCGCCTTCTTGGCATCGGCTATCGAGGTTTCAATTGGGCCCTTCTTTTCGGCAGGTAGCTTGTCGCCCGCTTCGCTCAGCATCTTCTCCATTTGGTAGATCGTGCTGTCTAGCTGGTTCCGGTTTTCCACCGTCTCCTTCAACTTCTTGTCTTCCTCGGCATGGAGCTCGGCGTCCTTGGTCATCTTGTCGATGTCATCTTCGGACAGACCGCCAGAACCGGTTATGGTAATGTGCTGATCCTTCCCGGTACCTTGATCCTTGGCCGATACGTTTAGAATACCGTTCGCGTCGATGTCGAAAGTCACTTCGATCTGCGGCGTACCTCTAGGCGATGGCGGGATGCCATCCAAGTGGAATGTGCCGAGCACCTTGTTGTCGGTCGCCATCGGGCGCTCGCCTTGTAGAACCTTGATTTCAACCGAAGGCTGATTGTCCGCGAATGTGGAGAATGTCTGCGATTTCTTCGCAGGGATCGTCGTGTTGCGCGGTATCATCGCGGTGGATACTCCACCAGCGGTCTCGATGCCGAGCGTCAAAGGCGTCACGTCGAGCAGCAGCACGTCGCGAACATCCCCTTTGAGGACCGCTCCCTGGATGCCCGCTCCGATTGCCACGACTTCGTCGGGATTGACTCCTTGGTGCGGCTTCTTGCCAGCGAGCTCTTCAGCGATTTCGATGACTTTAGGAATACGGGTCATACCGCCCACGAGCACGAGTTCGTCAATTTCGGAAGCGGAAACTTCCGCGTCGCGCAGACAGTTCTCGAAAGGAACGCGGCAGCGAGCGAAGAGATCGTCGGTGATTTGCTCGAACTTAGATCGAGTGAGCTGAATGTTAAGGTGCTTCGGACCTGTCGCATCTGCGGTGATGAAAGGCAGGTTCACGTCGTAAGTCGTGGTGGACGAAAGCGCGATTTTCGCCTTTTCGCCTTCTTCCTTCAGGCGTTGCAGCGCCATCGGATCGGACTTCAGGTCGATGCCGTTCTCGCTCTTGAATTCTCCGACCATCCAATTGATGATCGCATCGTCCCAATTGTCGCCACCGAGCATGGTGTCGCCATTGGTCGCCTTGACTTCGAAAACGCCGTCGCCGATTTCCAGGATGGAAACGTCGAAGGTGCCGCCACCCAAATCGAAGACCGAGATTTTCTCGTCGCTCTTCTTATCGAGGCCGTACGCTAGCGATGCCGCGGTTGGCTCGTTGATGATGCGAAGCACATCCAAGCCAGCGATTTTGCCGGCATCTTTCGTAGCCTGACGCTGACTGTCGTTAAAGTAGGCCGGAACCGTGATTACCGCTTCCGTGATCGTCTCGCCCAAGTAGGCTTCCGCATCCGACTTAAGCTTCGCGAGAACGAAGGAGGCGATCTGCTGCGGCGCGAACTGTTCCGTCTTGTCTCCTACCTGGCACTCGATGAATGCATCTCCGTTATCGGCTTTAACGATGCTGAAAGGTATTCCAGCTGCTTCTTGCTCCACTTCGGCGAACTTGCGACCGATCAGTCGTTTAGCCGAAAATATAGTGTTTTTTGGATTTGTAACCGCTTGGCGTTTAGCCGCTTGGCCTACCAGTCTTTCTCCGGTTTTCGTAAACGCGACGACTGAAGGAGTCGTGCGAGCGCCTTCCGCATTCGGTACGACAACTGGCTCATCGCCATCCATCACCGCCATGCAGGAGTTAGTGGTACCTAAATCTATTCCTAGTACTCGTCCCATGCCTACCGCTTAGCAAACGCTGTACCACATGATAGAAGTCGATCATTACTCATTTTATTGCAACGACTTACGCGAAAATACAATCGTTTCCAATTAGTATTCGATCGACCGAATCTGGCCAACATGTCCCAATTCCTGTCACACTTTTCAAAAAGTGAGACATTCGGCATGGCACATCCTTTGAGCGGCGCTTCTTCTATAGTACAAGCGATTTCAGGTTTGGACGCTTTCGAGCCAGAATCGCCGCCACGTCCTTCAACGGCAGCGCATTGAGGACGTTCTCCGAAGTTAGCCAGCCTTTGCGGGCAACGTTCACGCCCGCTTCCACAAAGGGAAAGTGCTTTGTAGAATGGGCGTCTGGGTTGATGCTTGTAAGAAGCCCCTTTTCGGCGGCTTTCCGCCAGAATCGCCAATCCATATCGAGACGATAGGGATTCGCGTTTAATTCGACGATTACTCCATTGGCGATCGCCGCATCGATAACCTTGGGGACATCGACTTTGTAGCCTTCGCGACTCAACAGCAACCGACCGGTCAAATGTCCGAGCATCGTAGCGGCCGGGTTTTCGATCGCCCGGATCAGACGATCCGTAGTTTCCGCTTCGGATTGGGTAAACGAAGAATGAACCGAAACCACGACATAGTCCAATTTCATCAACACGTCCTCATCGAGATCCAGAGAACCGTCCGGCAGGATATCGCACTCGTTGCCCGAGAAGACGTGAACGGAATACGCTTTCGACGCATTCAGTATTTCGATACAATCGATCTGCTTTAGAAGGCGGTCCTCATCCAATCCATTCGCCTGAAAACTGGCTTTCGAGTGATCGGCCACTCCCCAGTATTCCCAACCAATATTTTGGACTGCCTGCGTCATCTCCTCCAAAGTCGATCGACCATCGCTGGCTGTAGTGTGATTATGGAATACGCCTCGCAAGTCCTCCAATTCCAGCAGTTCAGGAAAATCCCTTTCTTCGGCCACCTCGATTTCGCCCAGCCCTTCCCGCAACTCCGGTGGCACGAACTTCAAATCCAGCAAACCGAACAGCTCCTCTTCACTACTCGCCTCCAAACTATCGTCGAACGACTCCGATTCCACCGGCTTCAATCCCCACTCACTCAGGCTCAACCCCCGCGCCAAAGCTCGTTGCCGCATGAGCACATTGTGATCCTTCGAACCAGTGAAGTGATGCAACGCGAAACTGAACTGCTCGGCGGGCACAACCCGAAGGTCAGCCTGCAAACCGGTCTCGAACCGGACGCTCGCCTTGGTTTCTCCTTTCGCCGTGATCTCCTTCACATCCTCTTGAGCGACAAACCAATCCATAACCGGGCCCGGATCTGACGATGCCACGATAAAATCCAGATCGCCCACATGCTCTCGCAAACGTCGAAAACTACCCGCGTGCGAAGCCTTCTCAACCTCTGGCAAGGCGAGCAGCCCATCGAGTATCGGCTCCGCCACAGCCCTCGCTCTCCACCACAAATGCCGCTTCCCGTAAGCTTCCCGGTTTTTGATCCCTTCGACGATCTTGTCCTGAGACTTCTCTCCAAACCCCTTCAGCTCAGCGACCCGGTTTTCATCGCACGCGGTTTTCAGCTCCTCGATCGAAGTTACTCCAAGTTTTTCGTGCAAGATCTTGATCTTCTTTCCACCTAGTCCAGGTATTTCCAGCATGGATACAATTCCCGGCTCGATGGAAGCCTTGAGTTCATCGTAAAAATCGAGTCGACCCTCGGAGTGGAGCGTTTCGATCTTTTGAACGAGAGCTTTACCAAATCCCGGAACATCCGAGAGCGCGCCTTCGCGAATAAGCTCATCCAGATCTTCCTCAAGTGTCTCCAACCTTCGAGCTCCATTGGAATACGCGCGAATCTTAAAAGGATTCTCCCCCTTCAGCTCCATCAAGGTCGCGATATCATTAAATACGTCCGCAATCTCGTGTTTCGTCATACCGCCCCTAGATAGCGAAACATCTAATCAATAGCACGTTGAAAATGCAGCATCGCTAGCGCGGCCAACAAAAACGCTCGCTACGCCTTCTGTTTCGCCTGCTCCGCTAGCCGATCTCGCAACACCTTCCCCGCCTCGTTTCTGGGAAGCCCCTTCATCGCCAACCACACTTTCGGCATTTTAAAACCTACAAGCTCAGCCGCGACTGCCGCCCTCATAGCGGGCTCTGGATCCGCCTCATCTTTTAGCACGTAAGCGACGCCTAGCTTCGAGCCCCATTCCGCGTCCTCAATTCCAAACGCAGCCACATCCGTTACCAGGCCAGTCTTCTCGAGAAGGTTTTCGACTTCTCCCAAATCGATTTTCTCGCCACCGGAAATGATCACGTTATCTGAGCGACCGATAACCGTCAGCCTTCCGCTCTCGCTCAGCGATCCGAGATCGGAAGTTACGATCGACCCAACGCGATGCTCCGCTTGACCAATATAGCCTCTAAAAAGAGACGTCGCCTTCACCTGAATCCGACCGATCTTTCCAATCGGCAGCAACTCTCCCGAATTCCCTACAATATCCAAGCGCACGTGGGGCAACGCTTTCCCCTGCATCGCTTTATCCGCCAGAAACTCGTCCGGCTTCAAGGTAGCCACCTGGGCCGCCGTCTCCGACATCCCGTACGTCGGGGCCAACGGAAGTCGCGCCTCTCTGGCCGCTTCCAACAAGTCATTCGAAACCGGTCCACCGCCCACGAAAATCGCCTCGTACTTTCGAAGAAAAGGCAAATTCGACTCAACCCGCAAAAGCCTATCGAGCTGGGTCGCGACCACCGAAAGAAAACGATCTCGATCGCCGCCGGCAAAGAGCGCGTCATGCGTGACCGCAAATTCATCCACACTCCCAAACGCGATCTTCCCCACCGAAAGCACAGATCGGATTAACTGCATGAATCCACTCACATGATACAACGGCAACATGCAGTGCGAAGCGATTTGACCTGCCCCGAAAAACGCCTGTACCCCGTAAGCCGAAGCGGAAAGCGTCGACCAGCGATGGATCGCGAATTTCAGTTTTCCCGATGTTCCGCCCGTGGGAATCATCACGCGCAAACCCGGCTCGATTTGCTCCGCCGAATCCGCCGAATCCGCCGAATCTTCAGTTCTCGACTCGGCAAATCGATCCCCGGAAAACAGGCCAAACTCCCACTGAGGCTTCGCGATCGCCAACGCCTCCGTCCGTTCCCTCTCTCCCCATTTCGGATTGAAAAAAAACAAGTCGATCCCGCTCCTTCCCAACGCGAGAAACAGAGCGCAAAAACTTTCCGGATCCGATACTGAAAGCGCGACCCTCGAGCGCTCGCCATTCGAATCCACAGCGATTCGTTTCGCAATCTCCCGCGCCGCCCGCATTCGCGATGGCCAAGTATCCAAGAATTGAGGAAACAATCCTCCTCCCGATTCAAATTCAATCAGCCTGTCTAGATCCGGTTCCACAACGCTTCAAAATCATTTCTGTCCGGCAGCCCCGACCGTTGCAAGAAAGGTCCCAAAAAAAGTCCGGCGTTCCGATCTGAAAAAAGAGATTCCACTCCAAACCCTAACGAACGACTTCCCTCCGCGACTTCAAGCCCCACCGAAATCGCCGCCGTCGCCCCGACCATTGTTTCAAGCGCGCTGGAAAAAACCAGCCGACTCGCATCCCCCTCCTTCAACTCGTCAATCAGCTCTCGATAGCCTCCCGAAAGCGACGGCTTGATCACGAACACGCCTGGCCAATGCTGATCCCGCCATCGCTTCAAATCGTCGACCGAGCAAACCGATTCGTCAAGCGCCAGCGCCGTCGGATAGTCATGGCTCAACCGAATCATCGTATCCTCGCTCCCCTTACCCATCGGCTGCTCCAGAAACTCCACCGGTAGATCCGCTAAGAACTCCAGCCACTCCCGCGCCGCGTTCAAATCCAGCCCGCCATTCGCGTCCAGACGAATGGGAATCTCGCCGCTTGTCAGCCCCACGATTCGGTCCAGCGCCTGACGTTCCTTCAACAACGCGTCTTTCCCGATCTTAAATTTCAGACAGCGATAGCCCTCTTCCAAGAGGCGTTCCACCCGCTCCAGGTCTTCCAATTCCGGAATCAATCCGCAAACCGGCCACGGCTCGGAAACCGATTTCGGAAAAGAATCGTCCCCCATCATTTCCAGCGCGAATTCGATTCCGAATCGAAGACAGGGATAAGCCGACAGCGATTCGCGAACCGTTTCGTATTCAAACTTTCCTCTCAGTTCCAAGCATGCTGCCAAGGCCGAAACAATCGTCTCCGACCCGAAAGACTCGATCGGCGCCGCCTCCCCAAAACCGACCCGTCCATCTGCATCTCTCAGCCGAATCAGAACCCCCAGCCGCTTTTCGAACGAGTCCGAAGCCGTTTGGTATTTCTTCGCGAAAGTCCGCCGATAGGCCTTGTACTCGAACTCAACCATGGGTTGCGACTCAATCCACCGGTTCGCGAATAGGCCACCTTTTTTCCGTCCATCTACGCAAAACACTTGATTCCGAATTTCAGACTCTCTATGCCGGATCATGGCCAATCCCGGTACAAAAGACTTCAACGAAAACGATTTCTACCAGAACGCCGATGCGTTCTTCGCCGCCCAGCGAGAATCCGCCCTCACCTACGACGACGTCTCCCTCGCCACCAACTACAGCGAGATTCTCCCCAGAGACGCCGATCTAGCGACTTCCCTGTCCGAGCGCATCTCCCTCAACATTCCAATCGTCTCTTCGGACATGGACACCGTGACAGAGTCCGAGATGGCAATCGCCATGGCGACTCACGGAGGCATGGGCATCATCCATTACAACATGCCTTACCGGGAACAAGTCTCCCAAGTCACTCGCGTAAAGTACCACATCAACGGCCTTCTCCCCAACCCGATCACCGTCCCGCCAGACATTTTCATCGGCGACGTCCTCGAACTCATAGAAGAAAAAGGATACCAGTTTCTCACCTTCCCCGTCACCGAGTCCGACGGAAAACTCGTCGGCCTGCTCAGCAGCCGCGTAGTCAAATCCCGCTATAGCAACATCAAAGTCTGCGACGCGATGGATGGTGCCGACAAAGTTCTCACGCTCAAGGAAGACGAGATCAAGCCCAACCCCATCGAAGTCGCCGACAAATTTTTCAGCAATCACCTCGGAATCAACAAGCTTCTCGTCGTCGACGACAACGACCGACTCAAAGGCCTTGTCAGCATCTCCGACATCGAGCGCATCCTCTCCGAAAAGCAAAGTGTTCTCAAACCCGCCCGCGACTCCGACTTTCGCCTCCTTGTCGGCGCCGCGATTTCAACCGTCTGGAAAAAAGATGGCACCCTGGACAAAGATGCCATCCTCGAGCACGTTTCCAACTTGCACGCGGAAAAAGTCGACGCGATCGCCGTATCCGCGGCTCACGGACACAGCTCCGGCATCGGACAAGTCGTCAAGCTTCTCCGCAGCGAGTTCGCCGACCTCACGATCATCGCGGGCAACGTAACCTCCGCCCAGGGAGTCGAGTACCTCGCCGAATGCGGCGCCAACTCGATAAAAGTCGGACAAGGCCCCGGATCGATTTGCACAACCCGCATCGTCGCCGGAGTAGGCATCCCACAGCTATCCGCGCTCTACTCCGCAGCCAAAGGCGCGGCCAAAAAAGGCGTTCGAATAATTGCTGATGGCGGCATCACCAAATCCGGCGACATCGTCAAAGCCCTCACGCTCGCAGACTCTGTCATGCTCGGCGGCCTCCTCGCCGGCAGCCGCGAAGCCCCCGGCGACATCGTCGAGATCAACAACAAACTCTACAAGCAATACCGAGGCATGGGCAGCCTCAGCGCCATGGAAAAAGGCTCCGCCGCCCGCTACGGTCACAAAAAAACGGATACAGCACGCAAGCTCACTGCTGAAGGGATCGAGGGGATGAAAGAAGTGCGCGGCTCAGTCGTGAACATGCTCGCCGAAATGGCCGGCGGCCTCCAATCCGGAATGGGCTACAACGGAGCTAAAGACTTGACCGAGCTCAAACAGAAAGCCCGCTTCGTCCGCGTCAGCCCAGCCGGCATGAAAGAATCCGCCCCACACGACGTCATCGAAGTAGCAAAACGAGGATAGCCGCCATACCTGTTAGCTCATTCAACAATTTAGTCCATTCTGCAGGGTCGGCGCTTGCGCCGTACCGCGAAAGCCGAGTCTAATTTCCCTACACGGTGCGGCGCAAGCGCCGACCTTGCAACGAATATGAAGGATGATTTGCGACTTATTAGTCACACCCTTCAGAGAGTATCCAATAAATAGTCGAATCACTCCGCATGAATTATTCGGATGTTGGATGGTAGTTCGAAATCCACCTCTTCATCATCTATCGGATTCCCTATTTCTATTAACTTATAGGTTACTCTATCTTCGATGAAACGCTTTTCGATTAGCGCTATTGGAGATTTCGGTTTCGGGATCCAATTCCTTGGCGGCTTGCCCGATATCACAACAGGCGGCTTTTTCTGTAAACTTGTATTCAATGTTTGGACAAGCGCGAATGAGTCGTAGTCAATCCAGATAGTTCCGGCGGTAGGGAATTTTCCTTCAAGCTTGTGACAGGGATTCCCGCCAACACTTTCTATACCTTCGTAAGTCAGACCTTTTTCTTCGAGCACCGCTCTCCATGAATCATTATAAGCGCCCGCCAGCAAATACGGCTGGGCTATTGATTGAAAGCTCGGGGAAACCGATGAATCCACAAGCGCGCCTTTCAGTGAATCGAACACAACGCATTTCCGATACCGCTCGCTATAGAGGTAGTATTGTCTCTCACGCGAAAACAGCACCTCGACAGAATCGTTACCGAATTCGCCTCTCTCCTTCCAAGTGACTTTCAGCTCATCCGGGGCTCTAAACACGACCTTAAATGGCAACTCCCATACAAACGAATCGCCGCCTATCAGGTCACCCCTCTCATCGACCTTCCAACCAGGATCTGGCATCGTTCGACTTTCCAGCTTGCCAATGCTCTGGAATGTTTTCATCCGGCTATACGCCTTGAGCATGTCTTCAAATATCGCGACTGCTTCTGGATCGTTCTCGCGTGACTCATCCGAAGCGTCTTTTTGAATTCCCACGGCTTCAGCTTCCCGAGGCGGTTCCGCGAGTGCCGAGGAAATCAACGCAATCGCGATTGAATTACGCAATGAATGGAAAAACCACGCAGGCAAAACGGGGACCCGAAACCACCCGCTAGACTACTTCGTTATCCCCACCTAAACTGGATTCAGAAAAATCATTTGAAAACGCAACGGCGATCTTCAGCAATTCTAATGTAGGAGCCTGCTTGCAGGCGATTTAAGGTAGGGCTGATCCCGCGCATGCGGGATCAGCATCGGAGAAGATCCACCAGCTCGGCTGCTGAGGGATAAGCAGCCCTACCAATTTAAAGATCACAATATAATCGCCTGCAAGCAGGCTCCTACAATTCCAAATAATCGAACTTGCCAGAACTATCTTCCTCAACCTCCTCTTGCGCGGGGCGCAACCATTGAGAACGCTTGCTCTCTTTTGCTGGATCTTGGGGCGACGAGCGGGCATCTTCTCCCCTTTGCGTGTCTCGATCCGAGCGGGATTCGAGCCGCGCGCGTTACACTTTTAAGAATTTCCATACAATGGCTCTCTCAGATTTCAAAAGCAGACTCATCGCCGATTGCGGCATTAGCATGGGCGACGAAGGTAAAGGCCGTCTCATCTCCGAAGTGGTCGAAGAGCTGCGCTCCAGCACCGGCGAAGCCAATCCTGTAGATGTCGTCATCAAGATTAACGGCGGCGCGAATTCGGGCCACACCGCAGGCGGGCTCAAACTCAATCTCCTCCCGGCAGGCGTCGTCGATCAATCCGTCACGCATCTCGCCATCGGCACGGGCGTGGTCGCCGATCCGCGCAAGTTCCTTTGGGAACTGAAGCCTGTCGACGCCAAGGGCTACCGCGTGACCGAGCGGCTAGCCATCGACGAGCGCACGATGGTTTCCGACCTGACCCACCGATTGCTCGATCTCGCTTGGGAAACGTATCGCGTCAACGTCATCAACGAAGAGCCGCGCGGAAGCACTGGTCGAGGCATCACTCCTTCCTATCAGGACGAAGTCGGGCAGTTTCAGATTTTCTACTGTGACTTTCTTTACGAAAAAGAAGCCTACGCAGAAAAGCTCTCCCAAAAGGCCGACCGCGCCTGTCGCATAATCCAACACGTTTGCCGCGTGACCGAAGACCAGTGGAATGGATTGTTCGAAACCCTCACTCAGGCCGAGACGCGCGCTAACGCCGAGTCCACCGAGGCGGGACTGTTTTCCGCAAGCGACTTCGATTTCACTCGCTTCAAAGGCGACGCTCCTTTCACGCTAAACATCAACGAGCTCGTCGATGTCTATTGGGACGCTGGCCAACAGCTTCGCGATCGCATCGGCGACGTGCGCAACATCGTCCGCGATGCCGAAAACGCAGGCAAGTATGTCATCGGCGAATACGGCCAGGCCTATTGGCTCGACAAGCGCCAGGGGTTCTCGCCCAACGTTTCCGCCTCGCACACCTACGCTCCAGAGTTCTTCAATTCCGCTTGCGTACCCGTCCAGCCGCTACACGTGTTCGGAGTCGCCAAAGCCTACGACACAAAAGTCGGAACGCACGTCTTTCTAACTCAGGTCGATGAGCCACATCCCCTCTTCGATCGCCTCAAGAAACTCGAGTTCGGCACTTCCACCGGACGACAGCGCATGGTCGGCTGGTACGACGCGGTTGAAAAAGCGGACACGCTACGCTACGGCGGATTCGACGATCTGATGATCAACAAGATCGACGCCCTCGGCCAAGGAGACGGCTGGGAAGGGAATCTCAAAATTTGCGTCGCCTACGAAGACGCGTCCGGCAAACGCTATTACAGCGTCCCCCGCAACGACGCCCTGAGAAAAACGCTTTCGCCAATCTACCAAGAATACGCGGGCTGGACCGAAGACATCTCGCACGCGCGCTCTTTCGCGGAATTGCCAACAGAAGCCAAAGCCTACGTAGCCGGAATGGTCCGCAGCGTCATCGACGCGGCATTCCATGGAGAAGAATGTCCGGACGAGCTTCCTAATCTACGCTATCTCGGCGTCGGCCCGATGCCTGCCCAGATCATCAAGGACATTCCCGAGACACGCGAACTGCTGGTATTCGATCGGCCAGTTTAAGGTAGGGCAACGACGTCTCGGCGTGCCGCGTTTGCAAGTCGACTTTAGGTGCTTTTTCAAATGTAGGAGCCTGCAAGCAGGCTCCTACAATCGGCGAACCG
>JAJFLS010000570.1 GCA_021772595.1 Opitutales bacterium | reverse complement strand
ACGCGATCTGGTCGGACACCGTAACCAGCGTTGAAATGAATTTCGACCGGGTCGATTTCATCGACAGTTCGGGAGTCGGGGCGCTGCTTGGCGTGTACAAGCGCTTGCCGGAGAAGGACTCGCTCGTCCGTTTGACGCGTGTCAAGCCGCCGGTCCAGTCAGTGATCGAGCTGCTTCGGCTGCACCGTATTTTCGAAATTCAAAACTAGGTGCAAGCCCTAGATGCCAGTCCAGCTTCGCTTATATGTAAGAAGTTGCCGTTTTCAGCTATGTCAATTTGTTGTTTAAAACCGCTCGTCGGGCTCTTATCAGGCCTCGATCTGCCGATATTTCTCACTCAGGAAAATAATTCCATTCCTGGTCCCACAGCATGAATCTCAACGGCCCTTTTGAAGACGCTTTTTTGAAGTCGCCTCGCGCCCAGTTACTGGTGCGCAGCGGTCGCGTGCAATTTGCGAATCGCGTGGCTAGCGAATTGCTCGTTCAATCTTCGGATGCCACATCGATCGCGGACACGCCGTTGGAGGCGTACTTCGATGGGCTGGAGAAGATCAATGGAGTGGCAGGCACGCCGATAGACCTTCCCTTTTGCAAGCCAGCCGAGAAAGGCCCTTTCCGCTGTCAGGTGACAATTTCCCGTTTGAACGACAGCAATTCGCTTTGGCTGATTGAGCCAGTAGCGGCGAACTCGGACCGCGATCCTTTCGACTCGCTGTCAACGCTAGCGAGTTCGCTGGATTGCGCGACGGAGGGCATCGTTTGCCTGTCCGAAAGAGCGGCGAATGACAGTGGCGAACGAGGTTACCTGATTCGGTTCGCCAACAGATCCGCGTGCGAGATTCTTGGGCTGAAGAGAGAGAATATCAACGGGCAGCGCCTGAGAGATGTTTGGGAAGCGTACGAGGCGTTGGGGATCGACGAGATTCTCGGGAACGCTCGCAATGCGTCTGAAAGCACGACCCGTAAGGAAGTCACTTTCGAAATAGAGGGCGAGACCAAGATCGTTCTCCTTTCCGCTCAGGAAACTGGCAGCGACGAGTACGCGTTGAGCGTGTTGGACGTTACGCAGACAAGGCGGGTGGAGCGTGAGCTGGAGACCAGCTCGAACGAGCTTGAACGACTGAGCGCTCAGGTTCCCGGAGTGTATTTCCATCTGGAGATCAACACCGATGGCGATCCGTCATTTCCCTTCATAAGCGAGAAGGTCAAGGACCTTTTAGGCGTCGAGGCTAATGATGTCATGGAGGACGCGTCGATCGCCATGGGGGCGGTCTTTGTCGAGGACCTGGAGCGCGTCTATGAAGGCCTGGCGGTTTCGTCGAAGAATTTGAACCCGCTCTATCTCGAGTATCGAGTGAATGGGCCGAAAGGGCGCCAGAAATGGATCTCAACTAAAGCGATTCCCGAAAAACGGCAGGATGGGACCATCATCTGGTACGGGATCTTCGAGGATGTGACCCTGCGCAAGGAGTCGGAAGAACGGCTTCGCATGGTGTCCGCCGCGGTGGAGGTTTCGAGCGACTTCATTATCATGATGTCCGTTGATGGAATCGGAATCTACCACAACAACTCGTTTGTCAGCATCCTCGGCTACGATTCCGTGGATCAGCTCAACGGTTCGGGGGGAGCTTCGGCTCTTTTCAACGATAGCGGGCTGTTCGATAGAATCGTTCAAGAGACGCAGGAATACGGGCACTGGCAGGGCGACGTGCAAATGGTGACGGAGTCGAGTCGGGTACTTGACATCTACTTTCGCACGGTTTCGGTCCGAGATGAAAAGGGTCGGATTACTACCATCGTCGCCACCGGTACGGACGTGACCCACAACAAGCGTCGCCAGAATCTGCTCAAACGCTACAATTCGGTTTTGAAGGCGCAGTCGGAAGCCTCGACCGACGGAATTCTAGTTGTGAACGAGCGAGGGATCGTCTCGAACTACAACAAGCGATTCCACGAAATCTGGTCGCTATCGCCGAGCGTGATGGACGCGGGCGACCCGACCAAAATCTGGGATGTGGCGTCGAAGCTGCTTCCGGATTCGGAAGCGTTTCTGGAGAGATCGCGAGCGATTTCGGAAAGCGGTTCGGAAACGGCGAAAGACGTCTTGGAATTCGCGGACGGCCGCATCATCGAGCAGGCATCGTTCCCCATCTGCTCCCCGTTTGGCGAGTCTTATGGACGCGTTTGGTTCTTCCACGAGATCACGGAGCAGAAGCGCTCCGAAGAGCGTCTGAGAGCGGCAATGCTGGAAGCGGAGGAAGCGAACGAGGCGAAGAGCTACTTCCTCGCGAACATGAGTCATGAGATCCGCACTCCGATGAACGGTATCATCGGAATGACGGGCTTGATTGGCGACACCGAGTTGGATCGCGAGCAGACGGAGTACGTCGAGACGATTCGAGCCAGCAGCGAGGCCTTGCTCGTCGTCATCAACGACATTCTGGACTTCTCGAAAATCGAATCCGGCAAGCTGGAGCTCGAGCACATCCTGTTCGACTTGCGCGAATGCGTGGAAGAGGCCGTTGATACGCTTGCCCTCCAAGCGACCGAGAAAGGGCTGGATATTGCTTCCGTAATTGATCATTCGATACAATCTTCGCTGATCGGCGATCCGACACGACTGCGGCAGGTGATCGTGAATTTGATCGGCAATGCTGTCAAATTCACCGCCAAAGGCGGCTTGCTGATCAGTGTGGATCCGATGGACGATTCCGGCGAGGAAATCATACTGCACTTCTCTATTAGAGATACTGGCATAGGAATTCCCGCAGACCGTATGAATTCATTGTTCGAGTCTTTCAGTCAAGTGGACTCGTCGACGACGCGAAAATTTGGCGGCACGGGACTCGGCCTGTCTATCAGCAAGAATCTATCTGAATTGATGGGTGGATCCATGTGGGTCGAGAGCGTGATTGACGAGGGTTCGACCTTTCACTTTTCGATTAAGCTGCGCAGAGCCGCTGTCGATTTTGAAGCGGGGAGCAGTCGGGTCAAATCGCCGTTCGAAGGAGCGAAAGCATTGATCATCGATCACAACGATTTTAGCCGGGTCTCTCTTTCCAACCAGATTGAGAAGCTTGGAATGTCGCCGACCAACTTTGGCTCGATGGG
>JAJFLS010000569.1 GCA_021772595.1 Opitutales bacterium | reverse complement strand
GGTAGTTGTAGCCTTCGATGCGATCATTCATCGCGCCGGCAAAACAATGAGCAGAGGGAGCTGCTAAACTTACCGCTTCGCAAAGGTCATGCGTGAAGGTAGCGATGCCGCATCGCCTAGGGTTGAATCCCCCCACAAAAGCGATGCGAGCCGGTGGCGCGATACTTCCAATTCGGGTTCTTTCGATTGCGGAAATCATGGCATACCACTATTTATTGCAACTCCTTCAGTATGCAACTAGTTGTTTCCCGATTGCCGTGAAGGCCGCCGCAATTCGTATAACTTAAGACACTCCAGAAATGGAATTGAATTAGACCGCAAATTGATTGTGTCGCTCATCGCGGACCTATTTCTAAGCCAATGATAATGATTCACGCGAAGTCGCTAAGACGCGAAGGAAGAGAATTGAAATAAATAATCTCCTGAACCTACCAAAGTTTTTATAAGCTTCGCGGCTTTGCGGCTTCGCGTGAACCCTCTACTCTAAAAGTGTGTTCATAAGTCGGTTCGTCGAATCGTTGGAACGGGACGGCGCCCGTTCACTACCCTCAAATCATTTCAAATAGGTAGGGTCCGGGCGCCGTCCCGGACAAAAAGCGTGGATCAGCGTCTAGGAGCAATTCTTAGTTGGCGCTCGCATCCAGGCAAATGGCTTTGCCTTGGTTGTTTCGCAGGAAGAGGTAGCCGTTGGAATAGGCGGGCGGGGCCCAGCTTGTGCCGAGGAGGGCGTGCTTGCGGCCAAGTTCTTGAAACTTGTTTCCCGAGTCTTTGCCGAGGATGACGTGTCCTGAATCTGTGAATACGATGAGGTGCTCGCCGACCGCGATGACATTTCCTAGATCTCCTGGCACATCGGTTCGCCAGTTGATCTTGCCGGTGTCGAAATTCATCGAGATCAGATCGTTCGCTTTGCCGTCTCCGCCGTAGTGAGCGATGACACGATCGCCGATGAGGAGACTGGTCTGCATTTTCAGCTGCAGCTGGCGTTCGCGATGCACTATTTCGGGCGGCTCGCGGGTGATGTCGATCACGGCGTAACCTTGTCCGTATCCAGAACTTAGGAACAACTTGCCGTCGCGATAGTGGGAATTGGAAGCGTTTACTCCGTAGTTAGTCCGCCAAGGAAACGTGAAGATCGTGTCGCGGGGAGCTTCAAGCTGGTAGCCGACGAGCGCCTTTTTATGGAAGAGAGCGACGGCGTCATTTCCCTCGTGCTGGAAAAAAACAGGTGTGGCGTAGCCGGGCTGGCGGTCGCCGGTCTTCCATTGGACTTTGCCGGTTTTCTTGTCCAAGGCGACGAGAGCGCCTGCTTTGGCGCCGGGATCGATGAGGAGCAATTCTCCATGGATGACGGGCGAAGCGGCCCATCCCCAATCGCCTTTGCGTCCGTCGAAATCACGCTGGTAGTCTTTCTGCCAGAGGACTTCGCCGGTATCGAGATCCAGGCAAAAGAGCTTTCCGCTCTTGCTGACCGAGTAGACGCGATCACCGTCGATGGTTGGCGTTACCGAGGCGCCGCCGGTGTAGTACTTGGCGTGGAGAGGCTCGTCGTAGGAATGCTTCCAAATCAGATCTCCGCTGCTGGCGTCGAAGCACCAGATCGTGTCTTGATTTTTGCGATTGCCGAGAGTCAGGGCTTTCCCGTCTGCGATGGAGAATGCCGCGCAGCCGGCACCGACTTGGCGCGTCCAGGTGGTTTGCGGCTGTTTGCTTTTCCAGTCCAACCTGAGGGAGTCGTCGTTTTCGAGGATGCCGTTTCCGTTGGGGCCGAGGAATCGAGGCCAGTCTTCGCCGAACGCGGTGCTGCTGGCGCCGAACGCGGCGAGAGCAAGGAGAGTTTTAAAAAACCGGTTCACAGTTTACCGGCGGCTTGGAGGCTTTCGTAGGTTCTGAGGTAGGCGACGTCTCCGGTGAAGATTGGCGTGCTGCGATAAGGACCGAGGTTGTTGCGGGCGATCTCCTGGAATTCGCGTCCGGGCTTGAGGACGACTTGCGTGCCGTCGTCGCTGCCGAGATAGATGTTTCCGCCAGCGAAAACCATGCTGGGATACGCGGTTCCGCGAGCGCCTTTAATCTTATGGGTGTAAATGATCTCGCCAGTTGCCGCGTCGAGGGTGGTCATTTCGTTGTCGCGCGTGACGATGTACATGAGTCCTTCGTGAATCAGGACGGAAGAATAGTAGCGGTCTTTATTGACTTGAGTGTGCCAGACGAGCTCGAGACCAGATTTTTCGAGCGTATCCAAAAATTTGGGAATACGGTAGGCGTAAGCGTCCCCGTTGTCGCCTTCCACGCCGCTGACTGTGTACAGGACGTCTCCGATTAGGGTCGGCGTATTGAATATAGACCAATCGCGGGAGGCGTGGAGAAAGACCAGCCCGTCTTGGATGACTTCGCCGTCGCTTACTCGAATGACTTCGCCGCGCGCCGTGAAGAGAAAGTGCTGGCCTTCGACTTGAAAAGGAGTGGGCGTTCCGAAAACGACTTCCGACGGCGTGCTCCAAAGTATCTTGCCGGTCGTCGGATTCAGCGCGTGGTAGTCGTCGAAGCGGATGATGAGTTTCCCGTCGACGATTTGGGGCATAGTGGCGCCGCCCCAGTTGTGGTCGGGGTGTTCGACGAATTTCGACCAGATGCGATTTCCTTCCAGGTCGTAGACGACGACCACGCCAAGTCCGAAGGTCGCGTAGATGTGGGTGCCATCTGAATACGGCGTGTAAGAGGTGTATCCGTTTGTGTTGTGGGAGGGAGGCGTTATGTATTCGCGAAATGTAGCGTCGCTGCGGAGGGAATTTATCTCCTTGTTCAGTTCCTCTGATTCGCGACGTTTTTGCTGGAGGGATTTTTTGGAGACTTGATTGCCTTCGTCCTTTTCTAGGGCACGTTCGAGCCGCCTGACATCGGTCCGCAAACGCTGGATACGTTTTTGGATGGCCGCGATTGATTCCAGCCGAGTCTTCAGTTCCTTTCGCTTGGCATCGCTGATGTCGTTCAGCTCCATCAAATCGTTCGAGCGCGTCCAGAGGACCTTCCCCGTTTTGCGGTCGGCGCAAATGAGCAGCGCGGGTTCGGCGGTGAAGAAGAGCTTGTCGTCCACGAGGATCGGTGTGCCGTTGCTTTTCGTGTCCAATGGAATTTCGAAAAGGAGGTCCTTCTCCCAGTCGACCGGCGGGTTGGGAGCATCGTAGATCCCATTGTTGGTGCTTCGCCAAGACGGGATATCGGCCTGGCTCGCGGAAGCAGCGGCAATCGCAAGCCCGGCGAGCAATGTCAGGGCGGTCGTGTTCGGGGAATGAGCGGTGTTTCGCAATTTCATAGAGAGGTAATCGTCGCAGTTCTTTTTTGGTTGGGCTTTTCAGAAAGGCCGGTCGGCCAGCGGTAGAATTACGATGGAACGCTCGATTTAGGACAAGCATGCTATGGCGGAGTTCGAAGAAAACGTTGAAGTTGCAACGGCCCTTTCCGATTCTGCGATGACCTTGAATCCCGTCGACCTTTTAAATTACAACTTGGTAATTTAAACGGTCGACGGGACGGCTTGCGGGCTGGATTCTGGTTGTCGCTACAGTAAGATTCTCGGACGGAAAAGCGTAGTCTCGATGAACCAGAGTTGTCTTTGGATCGAGGTCTGAGCAAGGGGCGCGGGTGGATCCCATCATGCCGTTTTCGCTTGAGCTGGGGAAATATTGCTGGATCTTGTCCATTTTCGAAGAGCTGAAGGGGAAATCCTGTCTTTTAACGACAAACTACGAATTATCTCGAATATGTACAAATTGATCGGTTTCGCATTGGCGCTTCTATTGGGAGCGACCGCTATTGGGCAGGAATTTTCGGACAACGCCGGTGTCTTCGAATTGTCGCCGATCCGGGTGATCGCGGGCGACTCGTTGCTGGATCATGGCGCGTCGACAAGCGTGTTCAACACGGGCGCGGTGGATTTGTACCAGATGCAGTCGGTACAGGAGACGTCGGCTCTAGTGCCGAATCTCTTCGTCAGCTCGAGCGAAACGCGCGGGTTCGGCGATGTGATCACGTTGCGTGGAATGGGAAACACGCTTTTCTTCAGCCAGGCGGGTGTGGCGCTGTACGTGGACGATGTGCCATCGGGCGACGTTTTCACCTACTCGTCCGAGCTTTTGTCGGGGAATTCGCTGACGTTGCACCGTGGTGGGATGGGCTCTTTCTTTGGGCGGAACGGACCTGCGGGAGTGGTTGAGATCCAGAGCCGCGCGCCGGGCGAAACGCAGCGTATCGAGCTTTCAGCGGAAGTGGGCTCCTACGACAAGCGGGCGATTCGAGCGAGCGTTTCGGGACCTTTGTCAAGCTCCGGCGTCTCGCACAGTTTGAGTGTGTATCATAACGAGCGCGCAGGCTTTTTGCACAACGCGACTCTGGGGCGCGATACCGATACGCGTGAGGCTCAAGGCGCGCAGTGGGATCTTTTCTTTTCGCCCGGCAACGATTGGAATGCGCGGGTGAAGCTGCTGACAGAATCCGTGGACGACGGAAGCCAGCGGCTATCGTCTTTGTTCAGCCCCGACAAATTCACGGTTGGGTCGAATTTGGAAGGTGAGACGCAGATTGATCGAAATCAGATATCAGCCCACCTCGAGCGCACGTTCGATTGGGGCAATTTCAAATCGATCACCGCGATCCAGGACTGGGAGCTCGATCCATCGACGGTCGATTTGGACCTGGGACCGGATCCGATCTCCACCTCCCACATCAAGCAGGACCAGAAGCTGCTGACTCAGGAGTTCCGCTTCGAGTCGATCGATGGGGGAAATCCGGTCGAATGGCGCGGGGGACTCTTCTTTCAGGACAAGGAAACCAACGGCGATTCGACGCGCGTTTTCCCCGCTCCGCCGTTTTTCCCGGTGTTTACGGAGCAGACGGTTTTCGAAATCGAGGAGGAGGAGATTTCCGTGTTCGGGCACGTGGCGTACGAAGCGAGCGAGACGCTTGTCCTCGATGCCGGACTGCGTATCCAGAATACGGACTCGTCGATCAATCGCGTGAAAACTTCGCCGATCGGGCTCGCTCCGATTGTGTCGGATCGGAGCAAGACGTACTACTCTACGGACGCGGGATTTCAGTTTCAGATGAGCGATCATTTCTCGTTTGTGGGACGATCGGCATTGAGCAGGAAACCGAAGGGATTCAGCGCGTTCACGGACATGCTGGAACTCGCGGCCTTCGAAGATGAATCCGCCTGGTCCAACGAGCTAGGGTTTCTTTTCAGCTCGTCGGACGGCACGTTCAAGGCAAGGGCGACGGTATTCGATATGAGCATTGACGACTACCAGTTGGAGCGATCGGTTCCGAATTCGACGGACTATATAGTGATCACGGCGGACGAGGTTTCATCTCAAGGAATCGAGACGGAGTTTGTATGGCAACCGACACCGAATTTCGAATTGGAGGCGAGTTTCGGTCTGAACGACGTGACCTTCGACGATCACGTCGATCCCTTTACTTCCACGCGGTTGGATGGGCTGGCGGTTCCCTATGCTCCGGAGTACACGACTCGCGGTTCCGCCCGGTACAATTTCGACAATGGCGTTTTCGTCCAAGCGACATTCCGCGGAATCGGCGAGACGTTCTACGACGAGTCGAACGCGGCGATGTTCCGCCAAGGCAGCTACGAAGTCTACGACGCCCAGATCGGGTATCGAACGGATCGATACACAGTAGTTGTCTTCGCCAAGAACCTAGGCGACGAGGAATACTACACGTTCATCAACCCGCAAATATTCGCCGCGACTCCCGGCGACCCGAAAGTTTTCGGCGTGCGGCTGGATACGCGGTTTTAGGTTCAGTAGCTCAGTGCTTTAGCCTGAGTTTTGTATGGCCTGGTGTTTTGCTCAGGCTAAAGCACTGAGCTACTTGGAGAAAGGGTAGTCTTCGGGATTGGCCACCAGCTGGGCTTTGACGGGGTTGTTTCGGATATACGCGATGGTTTTTTCTAATTCGGCGTCGTTTCGTATCCAGCGATCCAACCATTCCGTCTGCCAGAAAGCGCCTTTTCTGAGGAGCAGGCGATTGGCGTTTCGAGCGGTTCGGCCTTTGAGGCGTTTCAGGTAATCTCGAAGATCGAGACTGTGCACATTATCTGGATACGCGAGAATGTGGACATGGTTTGGCATGACGCAGTAACTTGGAGCGAGCCAACCTGCTTCGGTGGACCAGGATTTATGGTCTTCGATGAATTGACGGGCGACCTCTGGAGTTTCGAAAGGATAAAAGCCGAGCCCCCTGTCCAGATACTTTTCACAAGTAGAGAAGATTTCTCGTTGGTAACGGACGAAGGCGTCGGAATTAGGAGACTGCTGCTCGATGGTTTGCTTCAGCTCTTCGAGGCGATTCTGAGCTTGAGAAGGGAGACTGCCAGCACAGCGAATGGTAATGAAATAGATGCCGTTTTCTATTTCCCAATGCGGCAGTCTCGATCTCCAGAAATTCTTGGTTTCTCGGAGATTGGTCATACGGTTGGATAAAAGTAGCTCAGTGCTTTAGCCTGAGTGTTGGTTGGAGGTGTTTTGCTCAGGCTGAAACACTGAGCTACCCCTTGCTGATGCAGTAGAGGAATTCTGCTGTGCGGATGAAGAGTTGGTCGCCGGCGGCGGCGGGGGAGGAGAGCGTGTAGCCGCCTTCGAGGTTGTTCGTGCCGAGGAGCTTGAATTCGGGGCCGGCTTGGACGACGGCGACGTCGGCGGTCTCGCTGACGAGATAGAGTTTTCCGTCAGCGAGTATTGGAGACGAGCTGACGCGGCCGATGCCGGTTTCTTCGGGTCCCCAAATCGTCGCGCCGGTCTGGGCGTTGAAGCAGCTGATTTGTCCGAAATCGTTCAATACATAAAAGTAGGTCCCGTCCGATATCGGGGTCGGCACGTCGGGCCCGGCTCGGTCTTCCATTTTCCAGGCGAGGTGGCTTTCGGTGACGTCGCCTTTTCCGTCGGCCCGGATCGCGAGCAGGGGCGTTTTGCGGGAGGGGGCGTAGACGATGCCGTTCGCGGCGACGGGCGAGGCGATAATGCGGTAGTTGCGGGAGTTTTCGGGATTGAGGCCGCCCGAGCGCCAGATTTCCTTGCCGGTCTTGGGGTCGTGGCTGGTGACGTAGGCTCCGCCGGAGACGACGATTTGAGTTTTGCCGCCGACAATGACGGGGATTGGGGTCGTGTAAGCGTCTTTCGATTCCCAGGGCGCGTCACTCGGACGATCGACCTGCCAAACTTCATTGCCAGTTTTTCCGTCAAGGGCGACGACGTAGCCGGGGGCGTCCGTATTCTGTCCGCGTACCGCTTCGATGATGAGTTTGCCTTGGTAGAGCAGGGGCGAGGAGGCGTAGCCCCAATTGAGTCCGAAATCGCCGTACTCTTTCTGCAGGTCCACTTGCCAGAGGGCTTTGCCGTCGATCGTGTAGGCGCGGACGATGCCGTTTCCGGTCGCGGCCCAGACGTGTTTGCCGTCGCTGACCGGGGACGGGGAGCTGTTGTTCTGCTTGCGCTTGAGCTCATTGCCGGTGTCGAGCTGGGTTTGCCAAAGCAGGGATCCGTCGGCGCGGGAGAGACAAATCAAAAGAAGCTCTTGTCCGCCGGGGCCGTCGACACCCGCTTGCGGCGGTCCGCGCCGTTGGGGTGCTCCACCTCCAGCGCCTCGCGGGCCGCGAGGGCGGCGTCCGGGAGGAGGTTCGGCGGGGGCGACTTCGGGCTCCTCGACTTTTGGTTGGGCGGACGGGGAGGTGACGAATACGCGGTCACCGACTATGATGGGTGTGGAACCGCTCCATGAGGGTAGGGCGGTTTTCCAGGCGATGTTTTTGTCGGCGTTCCAATCGATGGGAAGGTTCTTAGCGGTGGAGATACCGTCGCCGTGAGGGCCGCGCCATTGGGGCCAGTCTGCGGAAACGGCGGTTGCTGCGATGGCGAGGCAAGCGAGGGAGATCAGGCGTTTCATAAGGGGCGTGGGTGGAGAGTGAAGGGTGAATGGGTGAAGGGTGAAGTGTGCCCGCAAATCAGTTGAGGTGCGGGCGCGAAATGAAGGCGCTCATTGTGGCATGATGCCTCGGGTTACGAGGTTGTTGAGGCGGTGGGCGACGTTGGCTAGGCCGTCGCAGACGGTTTCGGAATAGGTGCGTCCGTCTGTAGTGTCGATGCCGTGGCGAGGATCTGCGGCTCTGAGTCCTTCGAGGGCGGGGTCTTCGTGGTGGAAGAGTTCGACGAGGACGATCTCGAGTTTTCCGGTTCCGGCGCAGGCTGTGAGCAGATTGCCGATCCAGCCGTCGTCGGTGGACAGGCAACCGCGCGTGGTTTTGGCGGAGGCGTGGAACATGCTGAAGCCGTCGGCTTCGCCCATTTCGCGAATGACGGCGGCGTTTTCTTCCATGCTGAGGTTGGAATCGCCGCAGTGGGCAGCGTCGACGAGGACTTTGAAGAAGGGGTGGCCGAAGGTTTCGTTGGCGGCTTTGACGAACGACCAGGCTTTGGCGACGTCGGTGAACGTCTGGAACTCGATGCCGCGAAGGAATTCGAAATGCCAGGCTTTGACGCAGCTGCCGATGACGTCGGCCTCGCGGCAGACGCGGGTGTGGAGCTTGACGAGCTGGGCGACGGCTGCATCGAAGGCGTCACCGGTGAGCGATTGGGAGCCGGGCTTCATCCACTCTTCGAAAGAGGTGGAGGACACGTGTTCGACGCCGTGCTGCTGGGCGACTTTCAGGCCGTTTATAAGGGCGGGGGCGACGTCGTCTTCGTCGGCGGGGTCCATCGGGTTTCCGCCGGCGACCATCATGATGATGTGGGGCGCCATGCCGAGGGCTTTGATGCCGTTGAGGAGCTCGTCCATGTCGCCGGAATCGACGCCGGGGAAGAGGGGGACTTGGGCGCAATTGATGCCGACTGCCGAAAGGTCCTGCAAGTGGGCGAGCTCAACCAAGGAAAGGAGCTGGCCGTCGTCGCCGCGAGGGAGTCTGCCGTTCTCGTCGGGAACGAGTCCGCCAACGAACTTGATGTGGGTCGGCACGACGCCGAATTGGACATTTGGTTTAAGAGCGATGCTAGCCATGAGTTTTTGAGGGAACTGTTTCCGTATTAGAATTTACAAGATAGCGGAGTTTCGAAGGCCATTTAAAGCCCATTATTCAATAATGGAGCCCTTTCTACAGAAAGGACCCAGGAAGCGAATTGGGAGGCTATCACGAAATCGAGTTGGACAAGATGAGATCCGAGGATCAATCAAGTCGTACGCTGGCGCTGTAAAACCGGGACAGCTTTCACAGTCGCGCATACGCGTCAACTTAAGTCGTTTTCCGAGGGGAATTGGCATTTTGCCACACCGGATACCCGGTGTAGCTACGTCTTTCCGCTATGCGGGACGGCCAATTTGCGTTTTGCGATTGCTGAAGCACCTACGTTTAGAAAGTACTTTTCCAATGTATAGCAGGATAAGGTTGCTAGAGCTATGGAAGTTGCGAGGGCGAGCAATGTAACTTGTTTTGATTCTAGATTGTCGAACGTGGGATGGCTCATTAGTATTGCCCCGTGCAATAGTCCAGAGACAGCTTGATGGAACATATATAAGGCGTAAGAAATCCGTCCGAAAAAGCGAAGCGTCGCGGATCGAAAAAATGCGGTCGATGATTCTCCCTTTGCGGTAACCGCGTAGAGAATTAAGCAACTATAGAAAACAGCATAGAAAGTATGCGATAGGAATCCCAACCCTCCTTTTATGGACGATGCCAGTATTCCGGTGAATAATATAAGCGCGATCAGCCCGATTGTCCTTTGGTATTGCTTGAGGAATCCGCTGATCGACGGGTCTCGAGTGGCTAGCGCCACAGTAACGCCCATGAGTAGAGAGTCCATTCGGAAGGGCGTGTTAACGAAGGTGTGAAAACCTGGGAATGCTGCCCTAAGGACGGGCGCAAGAAAAAGCAGAGCAACTAATAGCTTCATCCAGTTCTTGAAACCGAACAAGAAGAGAAGCGCCGGCATCGCGAGGTAGAATTGCTCTTCCACTGAAAGGGACCATGTTATCCCTAGAAAATGCCCGCCAAACGTGCCGCTTTGCCCCATGAGGATATTCTGGGTAAACGTCAAGTAGGCTATGTCGCTCATCGATTCATGGAAAAGCCAATAGTAGCGATTAGGATCGAGGGCTCCGCGTAGAACGAAAAAAGCCAGAAGTAGAGTGATGTAGACTGGAAGAATGCGACAAGCTCTTCGTATAAAGAAGTCGCTATAAAATCTTGGGTCGTTTCTCCTTTCTATCAAAATTCCGCCTATGAGAAAGCCGGAAAGAGTGAAAAACAAATCCACTCCACTCCATAGGAAGGATGTCGCTTGATTAAATAAAGCGACAGTGGGCTTGGCGTTCGCCCCAGTTGTTTGGCAGTTATAATAGTGCCAGACTATAATCATCAGTATCGCAATGCCGCGAATACCATCAAGTTCATGTATACGTTTATTGGATTCCATAATAAATGCATGCGTCCGATGCTGAACAGAAGCGGGAGCCTGGAGAACCCAATACTGATTCTGTGAATACGAGCTCGATCGCTTTGGGGTTCGTGCTCGAAGCTATGGTTCGATGCGCGTCCATGCAGGGCCGGGCCGAGACAGAAGTCGGCTCGAGTAGGCGGGCTGGCACCTTTAGTCGGCTGCGGAATACTTGCGCGGACGGATGCGATGTCGACAGATTGGCGGGGCCATCGGCCGAATTTGTAGGATGTTGCTAGGTGCTGAGTAATAGCAGGTTGGTGTTGGGTAACAACCTACTAATTGGAGATGGGAAATATTAGTGTCAATGAATATTTGGAAAAGTTAACATGCGAAGCATATTCTGACTTATTAAACAGTCTCTTATTCGCTCCGATTTGTTTATATATTCGAATCGTCCAAGGTAGAAATGATTTTGGAGTAGATATATAGCGCGGAGGTCTAGGTCGCCGCGCGGGCTGCGGGTTTGCTTCGGGGACGCACGCTTTTGCCGTCGACCCACTCGCCTTCGACGAGGACCCAGAGAGGATGCGGCGGGGGGCCGTGCTCGTTGCGGTTGAGCTGATCGACGACGAGGTTGATGGCGGTGATGCCGACGCCTCCCCAATGGGGATTCATGCCGGCCATGCCTTCGTAGGAGGAGTGCCACCCAAGGTGGGCGTAGCCGATTTTGTCGGGGATTGAGTATCCGAGAGACTCGAGTTTCAAGGGGATGTCTTCGCCGACGCCGAGGAGGCAGTCGGGCTTGTGGGTTTCCATCCACTCTTCGAAGCCGTTGAAGTTGTGTTCCTCCTCCATTTGGTACATCGGGACGCGGTCTTTTTCGGCGATAGTGCTATGCACGCTGTAGAGTGCGGCGTCTCGTTTGAACCCGGAGGGCTTCTCGAAAAATTTCGGGATCATGACGCCGAAGCGTTGGTAGCCTCGGGATTGGAGCGTCTTGATGGATTTAATGAGGTTTCCGTAGTGGTCGACTTCGACTTTGTGGAACTTGGGGGTCAGGGCGGAGCCGCCGATGGAGACGACCGCGAATCGCGAAAAGTCGAATTCGCTCAGATCGACTTCGCTTTCGGTGAAGTACTCCAGGAGTACGCCCCGAATGCCTCGGGACCAGAGAATGTCCAGCAGCCGCTTGGGGCTCATGTCGGGGTTGAACCAATCGAACTCTTCCATTTTGTAGCCGAGCTTCTTGGCCTGTTGGCGGATGTTCTTTTTGAGGGAGACCATGTTGTCGCCGAGATACCGCTTCCAGGGCTGGCAGTGGATCTCGGCAATGACGGGGGAGTAGTCCGCCGACTTTTTGAACCGCACGCTCGACATGAGCGCGGACAGGATCGGGTGCGATTGGTATCCGAGCTCCTCGGCCGCTTTCAAAATCTTTTCGCGGGTCTCTTTCTTGTGTCCCGGCAGTCCTCTCAGGGCCCGGCTGACGGTGGCCTTGGACACGCCTACCTTATCGGCGATTTCCTGGATGCTGGGATGTGGGGCTTCGGACATGGGATGGGTTTTCGTAACTGTTCCAATTTATACACGTCGTGGGCGACCGCACAAACGATAATGCTTCTCTAGTCGCAGTTTTCCTCTTTTACCCCTCGCCACGCTCTTCAATGGGCATCCGAGAGAGACAAGCGGGAATCGCGGCGAAGAAACGTAACACCATTAAAAATAGTTCTTTTCGTGCAAAATTCAGCATGCACCGCAACTGCGAGCGATAGGAATTTCCGGGGGGCCGATTCCAGGTCCCGCCGAAAGGAGGGATCGCTTTTTCCACCTCGAGTCATTCGGACTTCGTTCGGAGCGAAACGGGGCTTTTTTGGAGAGGCCGCGCAACCTTATACGGAAACGGCGAAGCGCGATTATTACAAACTAACAGACACCCAATAAACCAATCGATATGAACGACAAATTGAATACACCCGGCGTCGCTCGACTCGCCAGCTGCGAGTCCGACGACACCTTGTCTATACATGAAAACAAGCGACCGTTGATCGGCTTGCTTAAGAGAAGTTTCGTCCCAATTTTATATGCGGGCGCAATATGCGGCGCGGCGATTTCCGCGAATGCTCAAGACGAACCGGTAGGCGATCAGGTCTACACGCTCGAAAAGTACACCGTCAATGGCTACCGCTCAGCGATGGCGCAGGCGATCGAGGCGAAGCGAAACAGCGACCAGGTTTCGGATTCGATTACTGCGGAAGAAATCGGCCAGTTTCCCGATCTGAATTTAGCGGAAGCGATTCAACGCATCACCGGCGTCGCCATGACCCGTAATAATGGCGAAGGCGAGAAAGTCGCAGTGCGTGGCTTGGCTCCGAATTTCACGCGTGTTGAAATCGATGGCCGCGCGTCGATGGTAACGGTGGATGACTCGGCTCCGGAGCGCGATGCTCAGCTATCGGTCTTCAATTCGGATCTGTATTCGAAAATCGAAGTAATCAAATCTCCTTCCGCGAGGGATGTCGAAGGCGGCATTGGTGGATCCGTTAAGCTGTCGACGCACGACCCGCTCGACGTTGGCGGCCTTTCATGGGGAACCGATGTGAGTTATTCGGACAGCTCTACCAAGGACGCAGGCGAGCCAGGATTTTCTGGATACTATTCGAATATTTTTGGTGACGGTAAATGGGGGATTCTGGTCCACGGTACTTACGAAGACCGCGACCGCCGTATTGACAAGGTACAGGCCAACCCAACTTACCGTGCCATCAGCACAGGCTCTCTCGACGACGACACCGACCCAGCGGCTTTGGCCTTGGTGGGTGCGGTCCATCCTAGTCGGACACGCTACGAGTATAGAGGAGGCGACAATCCTCGTGTGAACGCCAACGCGAAAATACAGTTCCGTCCATCCGAGGATCTGGAGTTCTTCTTTAGCTCCCTCTATACCATAGAGACGCGTTTTGAAGATCGTGCCCGCATGCAGTTCACGTGGAGTCGAGGCGACCTCATAAGCGGCGTTGTCGATCCCGCTACGAATACGCTCACTCAGGCGACTTTTAGTGGCGTTCGTGCCGATTACCAATCTTTTATTAGAGATGCGGAAGTCGACTCAGTCGGCCTAACAGGTGGTGTAAAATGGGGTGGTAGCGGCCCCTGGAGTGGCGCTTTTGAGATAAGCTCTTCTTTTGGAGAGGAAGATTTTCATGAGGCTCGTGCACAGAGTCGCGTGAACAGTGAAGAAATGACCTACGATATGAGGCCCAACTTCCAATTACCCGAATTTACTTCAGCTAGCTTGAATGGTTCCCCCAATGATTTGGGGTTACGTGAATTGAGCCAGCAACGACGTATCATCGGTTGGGCTGAGGACGTGGCTAAGCTGGACGTAAAGTATGAGCTTGAAAACAGCTACTTCAGCTCGGTTGAGTCCGGAGTCCGAATCGCGGAAACCGAATTCGATCGGAAGCACATTCGTT
>JAJFLS010000568.1 GCA_021772595.1 Opitutales bacterium | reverse complement strand
TGCGCTTGACGCCCACGACAATATCATTCGGCGGAGCGCCAAATTCGATGCCGATCGTCGTGGCCGTAATCACGGCGACGTCTCTCTTACCCATGCAGCCGCCGAACAAAACGAGCGGCGCCAATGCGATTATCAGATAAGAGTCGGGGATTTTGAATCTAGAGGTTCTTTGGATCATTAAGTGGTTGGGTTAGATCAGTGATTAAGAGTTTGAGGTACTCGATATCGGTAGGATTATCCGGGTTGATGGTGAGAATTTCGCCATCGCCATCTTGCAGGACGATGAAGCCGCTATCGCTATAGCCAACGGTGAATCCGCGCAGCTCCTCGCTTAGATGCAGCATGACCCCCAAGGACTTTACGCTGTACCCGTAGGATTCATTCATCGAATCGGACGGCGGCAGAGTCACGTTCGCAAGCCCCACAATGTGTCGATTGCCGCGCTTGTCGGTGTAATGAACCGCGCATCCAGCCCCGGCACACACCAATAACAGTAGGGTCGCGGCAAGCATCCATCGGGGTTCACAAACGAACTTTTCCAGAGTTCTCACGCACTATTTCTTGCGTAATACTACCCTGGTCACAAGACCAAATAGTTATCTAAACGATTTCAGGTCATTCTTCCCGCTTCGTTTCGGGCCGACTCGGTTAACTCAAACTCGAAAACGCCGATAAGTAGCTAGATTCGATTAATCGAATCTATCCTATACCCGAACCCTCGCATGATCAGCCACGCGACCGCAGCGCTATCCTACCCAGCTCCAGGCCTTTCTCAGCAGAAAGGGCTTAGTCCCGCGAAGGCAGCCGAAAAGGTGCGGATCGAAGCGCGCCTCGCCGAGCTCGAGAAGAAAATCGACAAAGAGAAGACAACCGGACTCGATCCTGCAGAAACCGACCAGAAAAACCGCCTCCAAGCCCGCGACGGCGAAGTCAGAGCCCACGAGATGACCCACATCGCCGCAGCAGGCGGTTTGGTCAAAGGCGGCATGAGTCTCGTCTATCAAACCGGCCCCGACGGCCGTTCCTACGCGATCGGCGGCAGCGTCCAAATCGACACCTCCAAAGGAGCGACCCCCGAAGAAACCATTCAAAAGGCCCAGCGAATGCGGTCCGCCGCACTCGCTCCCTCGGATCCCTCGCCCGCCGATCTCCAAGTCGCCGCCCGGGCCAGCCAACTAGAATCCCAGGCCCGCGCCGAAATCACAAAGCAACAACAATCAAGCTCCGAGCAACCTGAAGTCGCGAATTCCAAACAGGCCGCTACCCAAAACCCAGTCGCGACCCCCAGCTCCTCCAGCGACGCCAATTCCGGCCAGTCAGATTCCAACGAGGAAAAGCCCTCCTCCTTCTACCAGCGAATCGCCCAAAGCTATCAGCAATCCGAAAGCGATCCACAGAGCGGCAACGCCAATTCGCTGAACGCAAAAAGGTAGAGCCTGACTGCCAGGCAGGCCGCAATGCCATAGCAAAATCACTACCCGAATAGCTACCCCCAACGCGGCACCTGCGGCAGCGCCTCAAAGTGCTGGTCAAAGGTAAGCAAAGTCGCATCGTTCTGAAGCGTTAACGAGGCGATCCAAAGATCGTTGATTGGTATAGGCGTCCCATTGCGACGCAAGTACCCAAAGAGGCGAGCGTATATGAATGTCGTATTCTCGTCCGGACATTCGATCGATACACGCGGCGAATTCAAAAATCGCTGAAGAATAGCTTCATTCTCCGCTCCTTTTCTGCCCACCGAAAAACCCGATCGAAGCTCCGCGACTACCATCAAGGGAAGGAATATACTATCCGCTTTCTGCATAGCATCCACGGCCACAGAGTCATTTTTACAGAACGCAGTATAAGCATTCGTATCGACCGATACCTTCATGCCCAATCCTTCGGATCGACTTGATCGAACGCCTTCACCGCATCATCGAATGCCTTGTCTTTCTTCCAAGTCCCCGCCAACGCATCGAGATCGTGATAGCGAGCAGCCTCCTCGCCCACTCCAACGCTTTCGGCAAGCGTATCCAACAAGACCTGATTAAGACTCTGGCCTTTCCGCTTCGCTTTCCGCCGCAATGCCGCATCCAGCGGAGCCGGCACCTGGCGAACCGTATACTGCTTCTTCTTCATGCCTACACTGCTTACATCTAATGCAGGCATTTTGCAAGCTCAAAGAGAAATCGCTGTTTCTACGCTCTCCTTTGCACAACAAAAACGCAAATAATTCTTAAAGCTCCCTTGTTGTCTTTCGCAAGAGATCCTGTTGGCCAACGGCCATCCTGCTTCAGCAACTTGTCTCGGCGTAGCGGAATCCCTGCTAAACAATCATAGCAATAAAATACAAGACGTTTCGATTCTCCCCTATCCAACCGTGTAGTAGAAAGTCTCATCATCGACGGTGAGCTTTAATTCTACGCTACGACCTTCGTACGGATGACGATCCAAGGCAAAACGAACGGCTAATATCTGCCCCTTACGCACCTCTCGTGGAGTGAACGGGAAATGCATCTGAGCCCAGTGAGTAGGCTCATGAGCAGGCCCCGTATCCAAAACTATATTAGGCGAAAGCTGGGCGACGAACCACCCGACGAATCCGTCTAAACGCCCGTTCTTTTCGATTATAAACTCGACCTCGCCGCACTGCCAAGGATCCTCGCGCGCCGCAACGGCCAAATCGAGCGCGAACAAAGAGGCTCCCGCTGACAGTAGTGAACTAGCGGGTACAATAGTTTTTTTCGCCAATGCCTGCTTAAGCTCCAGCGATTCTAGTATCGAAAAGTCAATGCCATGAACCCTCTCGTTCCAAAAGCCGGGACCGCTATCCTCGTAGAGCCAGGGATCGTTGATCGGCGCTAACTTTAGCTCGACCCCAGAGGGAAGCATCGTACCGCTCGGCTTCAAATTCTTATCACGGGCGATCAAAACATCATCCAGCATCGTTTCAGAAAAAGCGAAGTGCCCCAGCCACTCGCTCACCAGAATATCCACTGGCTCGGAAAGCTTCACGTTCTTCGCGTTTCCATTAATGATCTCCACTTTCTCCGACAAGCCATTCTCCTCGACCAGCTTTTCCGCAAGATCCGCAATCGACGCCTGGTCGACGCCGTACACCTGGCCCGCCCCGGTCTTGGCGGCCAACATTGCAAGAAGCCCCGTGCCTGTACCCACATCGAGGACCCGTTCGCCGCCTTTCACTACCTCCGCAATAGCCGCCGCAAACGCATCCGTACGCGGCTTATCCGAAACCATAAACCGCTGCAAACTAAGATCCTCATAGCTGTCAAAATAGAAATCCATCCACCCCGATGCCCGCTACCCCCATCAGGAGCAACAACAATTCGCGGCCAGACAGGCAGGATCAAATAAACAATCCGGAGCAAAGAGGGTGTTTCGCCGTCGTTATGCTGCCGCCTCGAAGTCCGGCTTACAGACAGCATCACGCTGTAGCCGGACCCGAAAAGTGGACTCAATCTGAATCTACAACGACCCGGAAAAACATCTGCTCAGTCCCCGGATCCAACTTCAACACGACCTTGTCGTATCCATTGCGCTTCAAGTTTTTGAATACACGGGATTCGGCAAGATCGAGATTCTCCCACTCGTTGAACGAAAGTCCTAGATCGTTCGAGAAACTTACGGCGTAATCAATACCCAAAGCCTCGTAGCCACTGAGACGATTGAATTCCAGCGAAAGACCATCGGCATCGCGGTTCACCACTCTCAAAATCTCCGTGCTCGTATTTGGTCTCGTCGGATCACTGCCGAAAAACCACTCCGCGAAATTCGTCCAATCGTCGCCATCTGGATTCGCATCGCGAAGCCCATCATTCCCCAACAAGTCAAAGCATCTCGAATACCGTTGAACCTGCGCATCGACCCATTCCGGCAACGCTTCCGATACGCTTTCGTCATCGATTGAAAGCGTTGCGCTAACAGGCAACGATTGAATGCTCACCGGTCCCATTAGCCCCGAAGTTTGCAGTTCCGAATTCTGATTATAATGCGGAAACACTGTCCAAGTATGCCGTTCCGATTCTGGCAAAGCCGCATCACCAATAATCCGATTCACCCAAGTATTCGTCACATCGATCTCAAGCTGGTTTTCACCAGCCATAATTGCATTCGTAATCTCAATACGCCATGGATTCGTCCAAATCGTTCCAAGATCAACCCCGTTTAGCCTGATTCGCGCGATATCCCGAACAACACCCAAATCCAGATAGTATCGCAGATCGGTCGGCAATTCCGTGAGCGTAAACGAATTCGTGTAGAACGCCGTGCCGCTATAGTGCTTTATCCCTTCCTCCGTTCTCTGCGCCCAATCGACAAGCTCAGCGAAATCCGCTGTTTCAGGCCCTCCCACAAGCGGATCGAACGAAACTGCCCAAGGGCCATCAATTGTGCCAACAGCGCTGGGAACTGGAAAATTCGGCCTGTTCTCTAGAGTTGCGGGAATAGGTTTCCTGAAGATCACGAACAAGGATTGCCCCGCGTCGAAATGAATCGGGATTTCGATTTGATCACAACTCTGCGTGAAACCCGTCAATACCCTTCGCTCTTCCGAAACCGGATCCCACAATTCTGGCAGCAATCCGACCACTCTAAACCGAAGGGGGGTCGTTGTCGCTGTATCTTGCTGGTTTGAAAGGAAATAGATTTCCGCGTCTTCGGTCGAACGATGCGCGAACGGAATCTCCGTTCGATCCGCTCCCTCGAAATCCGGCGTCACCCCCAAGTACGCGAGAGCATCCGCCATATCAGTTCCGCCAAAAACAAACCCATCGCCAAAAGCCACACGCGGCTCCTCTCCGTCGCCCCACAGCTCCGACGCCAACTGCTGGACCTGAGCATCCGCCGTCGGAAAGCCCTGCATACTTGGCGATCGCACTGGAGGCGCTCCAAAGATCGCGCCCCCGCTCCCGATCAGATCCTTAAGCTTTGCAAGAAGCTCCGGCCGCATCGTCTCCAGTGGCGGCAATACGATCAATCGATAACGCTGCCCCTCCGGCAGTACAAACACGCCGTCTTCAACTGACAGTCTCTCCATTATCACCTCGGCATTGATGAAATCGAAGTTGTATCCATTTAGCAACGTTGGCTCAAGAATGCCCGTCATCTTCGGGGCGTCTTCACCAATAAAATAAGCGACGTCCGCCACTGGCGTTCCTTGCTGCAACAGAAAATGCGACCGCTTCATCGAATCGATCCAAGCTTTCGCCTCACCAAACCACGTATTGTGACGATTGAACTCGGAGCCGAACGCGGCATTCACGCCGGGCCTTCTTTCGTCGGGTTGATGTATGTAGACATGCAATACAAACCGGTTCACTCCTTGAGTCTGAGCCAAGTCCCCCAGCGTTCGCAGCGATTTCGGAGTGTGCTTCCAGTGCAGGCTTCCCGCCGTAAACGCCTCGGCCGACACGAGAGATTTTCCATAAATGTGAGCCGACGAAGATGCCGCTCTTAGCTCCGTCTCTCCAAGTTCGGAATCGACCCAAAATTCTCCAGCCACCTCTTCCGACTGTCCCCCGTATTGGAGAAACTCGGCCGGAAAGCCCCAGTGCCCATAGTTCTCCAACCAAAGCCCGAGGCCGTGGCTATTAGAGATCTCCCGCAATCCGCTCACGTACTCGGAGGCGATCCGATTGGCAACCAAACGCCTGAGGTCCCACAAGAACCGGTCGGACTGATCCGCAGAGCCGACAATCCTTCCCGTCAAAACCGGAAGCCAGGGAATCGGATCGTAACCGTATTCTTCGAAAAACGCTTCATCAAACCCATCCGTCCAGTTTTGCGATCCCGTTTCATAGCTGTCAGCGATCACTTTCACAAGTGCCCCCAGGGATTGTTCAGGAACGCGCCGGATCGCCTCCCCCACAAAAGCATCGAAGTGCTTCTCTAAGTGACCGCGATTCATTTTGTCCACTTCAAGTCCAGTCGCCTCCGGACTAGCGGGCGCGTTCACAACTCCTGTAGGCGTCATCCCGATACGCAAGACCAGCCAATCGCCCTCCGGGGAGGACCAGTTAAGATGCCCTTCGGCGCTCATCCTATCGGAAATATCGAGTATTTGACTGGCGGGTACAACAAGAGAAGCCTCGTCAACCTCCTCCGATTTCTCCCACAAATACGCATCCCATTCCGGCAAGGGAGTATGCCACATTCTGCCCAACTGCTTCTCCACGTAACGCTCCAATCGCGCCGCTCCAGTCAAAACGATCTCAGATAATCCGCCCGAAAGATCCGCGCGCCGATTCTTCAGCGCCAGACGGAATGCGTCGGATTCGAACTTGGGGAAAGTGATGCATATCGGACCCGTAGGCATCGGCCCCAAAAACGAAAACGATTCGCGACGGTCCACGACGAACTCCTTTACAGATACGAAAGCGCCATCGCTATTCTTCGCCTGAAGTTCGCCTTCGAAATAAAGCCGATCATTCTCGGGATAGATCAGAAGCGAACGTACTGCTCTCGACTCCTCCAGATTAAGATCGATCCCCAATTCCGATTCGCCCACCGCGGCGCCGTCTGGAAACGCAACCGCCCCATTTAACACACCATCAATCCAACGCTCGATATTCGGGAAGTCCACGTCCGCAGCAATCTCCGGCTCAAACGCTGAGAGGCTGTCTTCATCCAGACCTGGTATTGGAAACGCCAATACCGCTACGTCTTGAAACTCGTCGGACGGTTTCGGCAAAGATACATCGATGTCCGCTGGCCCCGT
>JAJFLS010000567.1 GCA_021772595.1 Opitutales bacterium | reverse complement strand
GATTCGATGTGCAGTTCTCGATCGAGTTTTTCCTGCTCACGTTCAAGATTCTCTAATTGAGATTCGGCATCTGCAAGACGCTCCACGTCTGATTCCTGTGCGCTGAGCGACGACATTGAAATAGCGATAAATAAGATTAGGATTCGTAACATCTATCTCATAGAACAAAAGACCTCTGGCCTATTGGCAAGTCCACATCACACCTTATTCAATTTCGGCCGACCGTTTTCCAATACAAACGAAGCTCGCGTGTTTATGGGCGCGCCACGGCGGGTGACGTACTCCACTGTTCGATAATCCGTGCGCCACTCTTTCTCGGAAACCTGGCAGCTCACGTAGCCGCGTTCCGTATTGTGGAATTTGACGAAAGGATTTTCCGAATACAACTCATCCAGATCATTGGGATTTCGCGGGCCATCACCGCCGGACGAGATCGAAGTCCCGACGAATTCCGTCGCAACCGTTGCCGAATCCAATTCGTCGAAATCCGCGATCAACTCGTTCGCCCAGTTCGAATGGATGTCGCCCGTGAGCACCACCGGATTTCGAATCTCGCGATCATGCATGAATTTCAAAATACGCCGCCGCTCCATCTCCGCGCTGGGCCATTGGTCCATACTGTATCCGATTTCTGGGCCCGCCGTGCGATCGACCCGAGCCATCATCACTTGCTGGGCCAGGATATTCCACTCCGTCTCCGATCGCTGCAATCCGTTGAAAAGCCAATTGCGTTGCCGCTTTCCGAGCAGCGTGTTGCTGGGATCCATCGCTTCGTCGCAAAGCGGTTTCTTTCCCTCGCCGCACGGCTGATCCGTCCGGTATTGGCGCGTATCGAGCACGAAGAAATCCGCCAAGCGGCCGAAGGGAACGTTCCGATAAAGTTTCATGTTCGGCCCGCGCGGCAATGCGGAACGACGCAATGGCATGCTCTCGTAGTAAACCTTGTACGCATTCGCGCGGCGCTGGAGAAAATCCTTTTGCTGAACGTCCTTCTCTTCGGAAATCGCGTTCGCGTAGTTGTTGTCCACTTCATGGTCATCCCAAGTGACGAGCCAAGGCGCCGCCGCATGCATGGTTTGAAGGGCAGGATCCGATTTATAGAGCGCGTAACGATTGCGGTAGTCTTCTACCGAAGCGATCTCCAATCCCGTGTGGCGCCGCACGCGATCGTCGATGCCCGCGTATTCATAAATGTAATCGCCCAGCTGAACCACAAGATCGAGATCCTCTCGGACCATGTGCTCGAACGCCGTGTAGTAGCCGGTCTCGTAGTGTTGGCAAGATGTGAATACAAATCGCAGACTATTCGGCATCGCATCTGCGAGCGGCATCGTCCGCGTTCGTCCTTTCGGACTGACTTCACTGCCCGATTTAAACTGATACCAATACCATCGATTCGGACGTAAACCCTCCACCTCGACGTGCACGCTATGCCCCCAGTCGGGACGGGCCACGGTCGTTCCCTTGCGAGCGACGCGAGTCATTTGCTCGTCCTCCGCCACGACCCATGAAACCTCCACGGTTTCGTCGGGCATTCCGCCGCCTTCCAAGGGTTTCGGCGCGAGCCGCGTCCACAACACAACCCCGTCCGACGCAGGATCGCCCGAAGCGACGCCTAACGAAAAGGGATAGCTGGAAAAGGTCGGCTGACGCTTTACCGCGCCAACCGCCCGAGTCGACCACATCGCTGCGGCGGCGAGCGAGCTTGTACCTAGAATAAAAGAGCGTCGGTTCACGCGGCCTGACTCCGAAATGGGGTAGATGGGATAGTCCATACATAAGGTCATTGCACGCAGCGAAGAACGCTGTCAAATGAACATACCTGCTCTCGCACGCTATTATCGCGCCCTTCGAACATGGGCATCGCCATTGCCGCGCCTATGCGTCAGCCAGAGGTGGTCTCTCAAAATGCACGCTCCTGCACTCGGCGAACCGCCGCTTTAACTTTAAGTTGACCCGTATGCGTGAAGCTTCACCCCATCAGTCAGTGATTTCCTCATACGCATTCTCCAGCGCCCTATTTGGACCACTGAAGAATCTGGATTAAATGCTGTAACCTCTGGGCCCTTTGCAGTGTTCTAAGGTCGATTACTCTAGGATGACTCCGATAATAACGACTCAGCGTCTTGAAAAGCGGTTCGATCGCTTCCTGGCCTTGGACAGCGTCGATCTTGCGATCGCTCCAGGCACCGTTGGGCTATTGGGTCCCAATGGAGCGGGCAAATCGACCCTCATCAAATGCCTGCTGCAACTGCAGGACAAGAACGGCGGCAAGGCTAGCTTGCTGGGGCAGGATATCGATGAGCATGGCCGCGAGGTCAGGAAACGCATTGGCTACGCTCCTGAGCAGGATTGCCACATTCCCGGCATGGCGGGCTGCGAATACGTGACCTACTGCGCTCAGCTTTCCGGATTGCCCTTTCAAGCCGCGCGGCAACGAGCCCATGAGATGCTCGACTTCGTTGGCATGGGCCAAGAGCGTTATCGGAAGGTCGATACTTATTCCACCGGAATGAAGCAACGCATCAAGATCGCCCAAGCGATCGTCCATGATCCGGAGCTGGTTTTTCTCGACGAACCCACCAATGGTTTGGATCCGAAGGGCCAAGCCGTGATACTCGATTTGATCGAGAGAATATGGAAGGAATCGGGCATTAGCGTCGTGCTATCGTCTCATCTGCTGCACGATGTCGATCGCATCTGCGAGCAAATCGTCATTATTTCTCAAGGACGCATTCTTGTGCACGACACCCTTGAGGCGCTTAAGAGCGAGCGAAAGCCCGAAGCTGAGGTTGTGATTGCCGATCGTGGGCCTGAATTGGTCCAAGCATTCAAGCAGCAAGGCTGGCCGAGCGAGATACTGAGCAGCGGCCATATCAACGTGCAACATGGACAGAGCTCGCTTAATCCGCTTATCAAAATCATGAAATCAATTGGTGTCGCTCCGCTGGAAATCAAGGCGAGTCCCAATGCATTGAACGAACTATTTCTACAGGCTCTGAACAACGCGGAGGCAACATCATGAGCTTGAAGGTAAACAGCTACCAGCACTGGCAAGGCCGTTCGATAGGTATCTGGAGCAGGCGGTTCGTCATTACTCGATACGGACTGAGACTCTGTCTCCAATCGAAGATTCTTAAGCTGGTGCTCGCGATCGCTTGGGGCTACGGGCTTGGAATGGCTGTCATATTCTTTCTAGCGGGTCAGCTCCTCTCGCCTGGCGGCGGCATTTTCGCCGGCTTCGCTGCCACCTTGCCTAATCAGCTTGTAACTGCGATAGACGGAGTCGCTGCGTGGATGCTTTTGTATCCAGAAATCTGCATAGATGGCCTGTATCGTAGTTTCTTTCACATCGCCACCAATATCTATCTGTTCGCTTCGTTTATAGCGATTGCGGCGTTCGTTCCCAAGCTCATCGCGCACGACCTGTCTAGCCAAGCGATTATCATTTACAATTCCAAGGCATTGACGCGTTTCGACTACTTGCTTGGAAAATTCGGGGTGGCGTTCACAATTCTGTGCGCCTTGTGGGTCTTGCCCATCATTGGGGCGTGGTTCATAGGCAGTCTCATGTCGCCAGGTTGGGTCTTTTTCACTCACTCCTTCTCTGCTTTGCTTAGAGCCTTAAGTGTCGGGTTAATCGCTGCATCATCATTGAGTCTTGCCGCCTTGGCGATTTCCGCTCTGGCGAAAAAAACCAGTACCGCAACCATTTTCTGGATATTCGCCTGGATCAGCTCCGACATCATTTCCGGCGCTGTTCAA
>JAJFLS010000566.1 GCA_021772595.1 Opitutales bacterium | reverse complement strand
GAGTTCAATATCTCGATTTTCGTTGGCGGCCATCGAAACATGTTTTTGGTTGTAGCGAGGAGGATTTAGATCCTTTTTGTGAAGTGCGTTCTTTTTTCATGGATCGCGGTCTCGTAAAAGGCTGCAAATTGTCCAGCTCCTGATTTGGCAGGTAATCTCAAAGTGCTGCTCAGCGGTTTCGTTTAACCGACTCACTTTATGCATATACCTACACCACTCCTTAATTGTTCTAGAATCCTTGGGCTTTTCGCGGTCCTTGCCGCGGCGGCTCAGGCTACGGTCACGCGCGGGCCTTATTTGCAAATGGCTACTGACGAATCCGTTGTGATCGTCTGGCGAAGCGACGAAGCGACCGAACCGGTCGTCCGCTACGGCGCGTCTCCCGACGCTCTGGACCAAGTAGAGAGGAGCGACTACGAATTGAAGCTCGCTCCTACCATAGAGGGCCACTTCAGAGGTAAGCTCTACTCGCGCCTTCACAGCGCCCCAGGAAGCACGCGCCAATACGAAATGCGCGTTAGCGGGCTCAAGCCGGATACGCGCTATTTTTACGCTATCTACGACGGGGAAGAGCAAATCGGAGGCGGCGACGCCGATCATTTTTTCTATACGCATCCAAAGCCCGGCAGCGATCACCCGATCCGCATTTGGGCGGTGGGCGACTCCGGCAAAGGAGACGACACGCAGAAGGGCGTCTATAACGGGGCCCTGAAGGTATTCGCCGGGGAGGGTAAACCTGCGAGTATGTATTTGCATGTTGGTGACATGGCTTATGGGCACGGTTTGGAGGAGGAGTTCCAAAAAGCGTTTTTCGACATATACCAAGCGACTTTACGAAACACCGTTTGCTGGCCTTCGATGGGAAATCACGAAGGGCACACTTCCGATGGAAGGATTTCGTCTGGCCCTTATTACGACGCGTATGTCACTCCGTCGAAAGGGGAAGTGGGCGGCGTCATTTCGGGGACGGAAGCCTTTTATTCGTTCAACTACGGACGCGCTCATTTCATCTGTCTAAATTCTTATGACGTAGACCGTGACCCGGACGCTGCGATGGCCCGATGGCTCAAGGCTGACCTCGAAGCGACCGACGCTGACTGGCTCATCGGATTCTTCCACCACCCCCCTTATACGAAAGGTTCGCACGACAGCGACACAGAGATCGAGCTGATCGAAATGCGCGAGAACATCATGCCGATTCTGGAAGACTACGGCGTTGATATGGTGCTCACCGGGCATTCTCATATTTACGAGCGTTCCATGCTCATCGATAAGGCCTACGCGACGCCTACAGTGGCCGAGGGCGTAGTGCTCGACGACGGCGATGGACACATCCACGGCGACGGTGCCTACCGCAAGAGCGCCGGACTCCACGCCCACGAAGGCGTTGCCCAACTCGTCCTCGGCCATGGCGGTCCAGGAGTGGGTCGCGATGGCGCGATGCCGGTCATGCGAAAAGTTCGCGTGGAGCATGGTTCGATGATCATCGATATCGATGGCGACACATTGACGTCCCGAATGATTAACAGCGCAGGCGAAACCACAGACACCTTCAACATTGTTAAACGCGGCAAAGTAAAACAGAAGATCGTCAAGAACCCATGGACGCCAGTTGGCCCAGTTATCGAGCCAGCTAACGGCGAGGTATCGGGCGACTTAATCATAAGGATGACCACGAGCGGTTACTGGGAAGGCGCGGAGATTCGCTATTCCTTGGACGGAACCGAACCAAACAAGGAATCGCGGCTCTACAAAGGTCCCATCAAAATCGCCAGTATCAAAGCACGGCTTATAGTACGAGCGCGCTCCTACAAAGGCGACGGTATCGATCCGTCGCTCGACACCAGGGCCCGATACTTCCCAGAAGGCCAGTTGCCAGTAAAAAAGAAGAATCCAAGGCCACCGCCGCAGATCAAATTTTAGGAACGCGGAAAGGAATTGTTTGAGATTGGTCTCGCGCTCGAGGGCGTGAGGCTGAGGCACCTCAGTCCTCCGAATGGAATTGGGGCTCACTCGAAGCCTCGAAGGTAGGGAGGACTGGGGACGGACTCGAATGGGAGCATTTCGGTTCCAGTGTTTCTTCCTTCGCGACTTCGCGGCTTCGCGTGAGTTTCGCCTCTCTCGGGGATTCGCTCTAAAAAACAGTTGACGACCAGGGGGAATGGCGTCTTTTTACGCCTCTTTCTCTGAACACCATGGCTATAGAAGTTAAAATCCGCAAAAACGAACCAGTTGAACGAGCGCTTCGTCGATTGAAGAAGAAGCTCGACCGCGAGGGCGTCATCAAGGACGTGCGTGGCAATCGCTATTTTGAAAAGCCTTCGGCTGTAAAGCGTCGCCGCAACAAGGTGGCCAAGTTCAACAACATGCTCCGCCACAAGTGGGACAACTAGTCTGCTGTTGAATTAAGAAGTAGGATTTAAGAATTAAGAAGTTTCGAGGCTTCCTCTTTGCGGAGGGAGCTTTTTTGTGGGTGGAGAGGTTTGGTTGGTGTGGTGGTGGTTTTGATAGGGAGGATCGGCTCGATTCTCCGCGTGGCTTGCTAGGAGGACCGGGCCGGTCCTCCCTACCTTGGATGTTCGAGGATGATTATCGCCTGCGAGCAGGCTCCTACATTAGTAACAGCTCGGCGATCCATTTGCGGTGGGGGCCGGAGAAGGGGAGAGCGGCGATGGTGTTGGGGGCGGCCCAGAGGCAGTCGGCGGGGAGCGGGTTGGCCACGGTTTTGGATTCGAAGGGAAAGAAGCGTTCGGTGATGCGGTATTTGGTGATGGAGCGTTTGCGTTCGAGGAGCGGCTTGGATTTTGGCTTTGGGAGGTCGAGCTGTTCGAGCGTCGGGATTTCGTGGAGGCCTTTCATGCGCTTGGCGGCGGCGGGGATTTTGTGGAGGAGGATTCCGCGGTCGCTGGCGATCCAGGCTCGGTCGACGGTGATTTTCTCGAATTGGGTTTTGTCGAGTCTGGGGAGTGATTCCTCGATGCCGGCGGCACGGGCTTGGCAGAGTTTGCTGACGGGGCAAAGGAGGCACTGCGGCTTCTGCTTTTGGCAGAGGGTGGCGCCGAGCTCCATCATGGCTTGGTTGTGGTCGCCGGGGCGGGCGGTGTTCAGGAGTTGGGCGGCGAGGATCTGGTAGGATTTCGCGGCGTCGGTGGTGGTCTTGTATTGTTTTTGGTCGGCGACGAGGCGGGAGAGGATTCGCACGACGTTGCCGTCCACGACGGCGTTCGGGGCGGAAAAAGAGATGCTGCAAATGGCGGCGGCGGCGTAGGGGCCGATTCCCGGGAAAGCCTGCCAACTCTTGGCGTCGGTGGGAAGATCCGATAGGGCGGTAAGCTCATTGGCGAGCTTGTGGAGGTTGCGGGCGCGGGAATAGTAGCCGAGGCCTTCCCAGCTTTTGAGGACTTGCTCTTCGGTAGCGGCGGCGAGGGTGGCGAAGTCGGGGTAGTCGCGCAGCCAGGCGGCGAAGTAGGGCAAAACGGTTTTCACCTGTGTCTGCTGGAGCATGAACTCCGAGACGACCGTTTTGTAGAGGCTCGGATCGTTTCGCCAGGGGAGGTCGCGCGCGTTGGCGTCGTACCAGTCGATGAGTCGGGATTGAAAATCGGTTCCGGCGTCGGTTAGGGCGGTCGTGTCCATGGAGAGAAAGGAAAATTGGAACGAGTTCGCAGCGAGGGTACGATCTTTTTAAGCAGAGATTTTTGCCCGCGGATTGCACGAATTGATGATGGTAGGGCTGACTATCCTTAGTCAGCCGTTAAGCTATTAGTCGGCTGCGGCTGCTAGGGATAAGTAGCCCTACCACTAAACAGAATGATCGCTTGCCCACGAAGTTCACGGAAAGCACGAAGAAGATTTTGTTAACCACAGATTACACAGAGGGCACAGATAGGATTCTTGCAGAACCTCTGTCGAAGCACTCCTCCCGAAATCGAACCTTTTTTCCGCGGCTTGTCTCGGCGTAGCAGCGCGTAGACGGAAGCGGAAACCTATTTCCTGATCCCGCGAAGCGAGAGAAGGAACTAGCGAACGAAGAGAGCGATGACAATGATCTCGGACAGTTCGAATAGGATTGCGCATTTCCATCCTAATCTCTGTGGCCTCTGTGTAATCTGTGGTTAAGACAATCTCTGTTACTTTTTAGTTTTCAATTCGATAGGGCGGATCGTAGCGTTCGCTTCACTTAAGTTTTTGATGGCAATACGCAAAAAGAAGATCGTGCTCCCCGAGGAGCCAAAGAAGAAGACACTCTACACCAACAAGCTCTCCGAAGAGCAGATGGAGAAGCTGGGACACATCTGCGAGATGAAGAGTTGGGAGCCTTACGAGGTGGACTACGCTCGTTTCGCCTACAAGGGGAACAAGGTGAATGTCGTGGGCTACACGAGCGGCAAGCTGGTGGTCCAGGGTAAGGAGATGGAGGACTTCGTGATCAACATTCTCGAACCGGAGGTGCTGGGCGAAGCACGTTTCGGATACGACGAGATCTATCACCCGGAATGGTTCGAGCTGCACGCAGGCATGGACGAGAGCGGCAAGGGCGATTTG
>JAJFLS010000565.1 GCA_021772595.1 Opitutales bacterium | reverse complement strand
ATAAGGAAATGGTCGATTTGGAGATCGTCCATCTTGGCGAACAATCCGGACGAATCGATGATGCCAAAAGCGCGGGCGTCAATTCCGTACCTGCCTTAGTTTTAGGCGAGGAGACTTTGCACATCAACTTTGGGGCGGCGCTGGCTGACATAGCGTAATAACGAGCGGAGATGAGCATTGTGAAAAGTAAGCTTCTAACACTGATCGGCCTCTTGTTGTTGAGCGTTCCCTTGATCGCCTGTGAATATTGCGCTGACTACGACAGCGATGACTTCGCGATCCGTTCCACGAAGGCGCACTACGACGCATCTATTGATTCCGTCATTTTTGAGATCGCAGTGTCTGGTCGAGCCGGTCGGACACTGGCGCGGGAAACAGGTGCGCTCGATGGGGCGCACGTTCTTGGATACGTATTTCCAACAACACTGGTCTCGACAGATGTCGGATTTAGCGCGACCGATGGAATTGTCGCGCTCGCCCTCACTTCGCATCCAGATTTTGACAACACTCCACTGTGGGATGAGGATCTGGACGGCGATTATGAAAATGATGGAGTTGTATGGCACGCGCATTGGGTTGTGCTCGGTCAGGACGAGCGGGTCGCTGGCGGCCTTTCCGTTAAGTCGGCAGATTTGGCTGACTCGGCGGTAACGCTTCCGCCTTCCGCTCCGCGGATGCCGATGTATATGGACTCGCCCGGATTTAATGTCGCTCTGTCTGGAAAGACGATTCGAGTCATTGTTCCCGCAAACCGCATTAAGCGAAAGACCGGCTTCAAGTTTGATGCGGTGACTGCTTTCATGCGCGTGAATATGTCGAACGAAGCATTGCCTATGCTCGGAGTGTACAAAGTGTACAGCGTTGCTTCCGGAGGTCTATCGCTACCCTATCAAGTCTCGCGGTAGATCTGCGGTATCGAGTATTTAACGGGTAGAGTTCCTTGGAGCTCTGTCCGTTGCCATCGCTCCTTTTATTCGGAACGGATTGAATACCCCGCTGACGCGAAGCGACAGTCGATCGATAGGGAGAGGGCTTTTTCGGGGGATGCTTTACTCAATCTTCAAAATTTTGGATTGATCGACTTAGGCCATCCACCACATACGCCATTCGTGTGAAATCCAGCTTATCGGGTGTATCGGTTGCCTGATGCAAGTGATCGCCATAGCGAAAATTCGACGTATCGGTGACCATTAAACCGGGTATGCCGTTTCGGATGAATGGCTCGTGATCACTTCTTAAAACGTCTGGAGCCAGCCAAACTGGCGCCGCAACACCTCGGGACGGGATAGTTGCGGGAATCTGTCGGAACTGCCCGACTACTGATCGGATGAATTCGCGCGATGTAGCATCCCCGACAAAGCCAATAAAATTTGCCGTATTTGGAAAGTACAAACTAAACGGTGCCGGATATTTTTGGCTGCCGGGTTCGTCCGAATAGTAACCCAGCATCTCCAGGGAGATCATTCCCACAGCTCGCCTTTTCTCTTGTTCAATTAGAAATTTGGCGAAAACCGCGCTGCCCATTTTGTTTATGCCGCCGACCGGATATTCTTCGCAGGTGAATGCGACCAAGAAAACCGTTAGTTTCGGCGGTGCCTTCTTCAGGTGTCGCGCGATTTCCAATAGACCCGCAATCCCTGTTGCGTTGTCGTCAGCCCCAGGGCAATCAGGCGAAACTGTATCGTAATGAGCGCCAACAACGAGGATTTTGTCAGGGAATGCATGGCCTTTGAACTCCACCCATAAATTAGCCACCTCCTTAGTTGGCTGATCGTCTCCATACTCCGGAAGAAAGTTCGTCCGTCCGTATTTTCTCAGAACGTTGTTTCGGCGCCTTATCGCATCGATGACCCGTTCCGGCTCGATCTGATATTTCTGAACGGTTGGCTCGAGTTCAATTTTGCGAAACTCATCTGCGATCCAATTCTTGGCCTTATCCAAGTCCTCGATGTTATAAATGCTTCGACCTCCAATTCCGACGGCTAGTTTTTCAACAGACACGCGCAACCGATCTGTGATGGCCGCAACAGTTTCGTTTGATTCCGACGGCGTCCCCTCGTATGAGCTTTCGGGCAAGTCAACAATTCGATAACGGATGTAGAAGTGCGCGGTCCCAAATAATAGTACAACGAAAAGAAGCAGCCCAAATCCTATGCGTTTAGCCCATGTTACGAATCTCCGTTTCATAATTAATCGCCTGCCTAGCCATTTGTGGAGTCTTCAATAGGCAGGTCGGTCTTGGGTCCTGTCCCGAGCCACAATATATGTCCGTCGATGTCTTCGAGTTTCATTTCGTAGGCCCACGCTTGATTTGATGGCTCCTGGATTACTTTTACGCCGTTGGCTCTGTATTGTTCAAACAGTGTGTCATCCGCTAGTCCGATCCATACCCATGTAGGTTTCACGTCTCCATGCATCTCTGACAGCATAATACTGCAACCATCTTTGGAAACTGAACCGATGGCGCTACCTTCTGCATCACCCCAATCCAATTTGAATCCTAAGGTATTCGTATAAAACGAAATGCTTTCCTTCAAATTTCTAACAGGAAGCACTGGTATCGCGCATTCGACTTTTTTCTCCATGAGCTTTCGATTTTTAAATTTTGGCTAACGTAGAGGTGTATCACGTAGTGAAGCGCGGAACGCGCAACGGAGTTGATACAACCGACTAATTGTGTGCTTGGTTTCAGTGTTGGATGATTTCGATATGGGAGATGCCTCCGTGTTCATCAAAGTGGATGTCGAAAGAGTCGGGGTCGATTCGGAATCCAGACCACATTCCAAGATTATACCTCATGAAGTCTTTTCCTTCTGAGTAGTCTGGAATACCAAGCAAGGAACGAACCTCCTGCATATTCATGCCATCCTTAAGAACTCTGTCGCGTAGGTGATAAGCCATATTCCCTCTTGGATTATCGGGGTCGTCATTCTGGTGAAATTCTTTCCATATTGTTTCGTCGAACTTCTGATCATTGAATGGGTTGTTAATCAAGTCGTAGAAGAGGTAAGCGAAAATCGAAATCGCAATGATACATAGCAGTCCAGCGATCCCTCCAAACCAAAGGAAAAGTTTGAGCCATTTTCTTTTCGATTCTTTTTTCACACAACAGTATCAATATGCGTAGTTGTTCTTCACATAACAAGAATCGGAAAGGGTCGATTATGCATGTCTTGAAATGTGAAAAGCGTCGCTCTTACAATTAGAGAGTGGAGCGGAAATATTGGTATGGGCAACAGCACACGTATTGGAGTTAGCCAATGTATCGAGTTGTTATCAAGGGGAATAGGTGTTGAGGCCATTGAATCCTTCTTCGTGTTTTCCGTGTGCTTCGTGGGCAAGTGATTCGTCTGGTGAATGGTTGGGCTGCTCATCCCTAAGCAGCCACGGGTCAATCTAGGTCTCAACGGCTGATCCCGCTCAGCGGGATCAGCCCTACCAGTTCCATCCGTGGATATCCGTGCGATCCGTGGGCGAAACCCAAATTTCCCATCTGCGTCTATCTGGATAATCTGCGGGCGAAAATCTTTGGTTGCTTGGATCCGGTCGATTCGATTGATTTCGATTACATTGTATGCCCGAATTTCGACCAAACCCTGAACAACTCGTTGCCATCGCTCTTTTTGTGGCGATCGGGCTGTTCGAGATTCTGTTTCCATTCAGGGAATATTTCGGGCGAATAAAGCACTTCGGGAAGAACGTTGTGTTCGCGTTGATCAACTCTGTGGTGACTGGGCTTGCTGCGATGGGAATGAACATTTGGGTATTCGTTTGGATCGAGGAGAATCGAGTGGGCTTGCTGAATCTGTTTGAGGTGCCGTTTTGGGTGATGGCTTTGCTGGCGTCGCTGCTGTTCGATATGTGGATCTACTGGTGGCACCGGATCAATCACGCGATCCCGTTCTTGTGGCGGTTTCACCAGGTTCATCACAACGACACGGAGATGGATATGTCCACGGCGCTGCGATTTCACCCCGGGGAGATTTTTCTTTCGTCGGTGGTCAATGTATTCGCATTTGCAGTACTGGGAATCGCGATTGAGTACATCGTTATCTATAAATTGGTATTCACGATAAACGTGCTGTTTCATCACAGCAATGTTGCGATCCCGGAGCGCTGGGATCGATGGTTTCGCTATATTCTGGTGAGTCCAAATATGCATCGCGTGCATCATTCGAATCGGTCGCGGGAAACGAATTCTAATTATTCGAGCGTTTTGACGATTTGGGATCGGTTGTTCGGCAGCTATTTCGAAAAAGCGCCGAGCGAGATAACCTTCGGATTGGAATACGACCGGTCGAAGGATTGCCAGACGTTGCCGTATTTGCTGAAGAGACCGTTTGCGTCGAAAGGGGATTCTCGAATGGATTCGGATTCGGAGGAGGGGTAGTGGGAATCTGTAGACGCGACCGGTGGTCACGTCTACAGATAGTACGGGGCGGCGCCCGTTCACTACCTTGGTATTCCCTTCAATAAGGTAGCGTTCGGGCGCCGTCCCGAATGTTTCCCCACTTGTTGTACAGTCTCTGAGAGCGCCTTTCGGGTTGGCGCGTGTTCCGCTACTTTTTGGCAGGATCCGATTGACCTGCAGTGGATGTAGTTGAAAAGCGGGAACGGTATTTTCGCGGATTTTCTCCGGATTGCTTGCGGAAGGCGCGGCTGAAGGAGGCGGAGGATTCGTAGCCGCAGCGTAGGGCGATCTCGCCGATGGGCAACTGCGAATCGCTCAGGAGGGAGGTCGCGTGAAGGAGTTGCTGTTCGCGGATGTAGCGTCCGAGCGTGACGCCGGAAGTCGATCGGAATCGTTTGCGCAGTGTGGAGGCGCAGGTGCCGATTTCTTTGCTAAGCGTATGGATAGTTCCGGTTCCAGGGCCTCTTTCGAAAATCCAGGCGTTGACCTTGCTGATGAGATTGTCCGTTTGCGATCGGGTCGATCCGCGTTTTCTGCGCGCGTTTGTGGCGATTAGGTTGTAGATGAGCTTCGAGATGCTCAGCTGTATGTAGGCGGGGACATTCCGTTGATCACGGTCTTTCCAAAGCTCGGTCGTTTCTAGAAGGAGTGATTGGCTTTTCTCGTCCAGTTTGAGCCTTCGATCGCGCAGCGTTTGGATTTCGCTAGGATCGATTCCCTCGAAGGTGATGAAGAGCCAGTTGAGCTGCTCGTCGTCGAGCTTTCCGTAAAAGTGGAACTGGAAGGGGAAAACGAGAAGGGCCTGTCCTGGAGATAAATCGAATACGGCGTGATCGAGGTTCACTTCGCCGCCGGACCGGATGGGAACAACGAGGACGAAGCGGTGGTGGGATTTGTTCTCCAGCGATCTCTGCCGGAGCGTAGTGGTGGTTTGGCGCGTGAAAATGAGCACGCTCTTCGGTATGACGAGGGAAGACTGCTCGTAGCCGTGGAAATAGTCGTGGGGGATCTCGATAGTCGCGCTGACCTCTGCAAGTTTCTCAAGCATCGTATTCGGTCATAAATATCAAAAAGGAGGTTAATAATGTCAATAGTACGCAATAATGATCTGCTACTATAGAGGGGCTCGATCATTTCGTTTTATCGAAATTTTGGTGTAGCAGTTATCGAAATGCCCTCTTGGGAAAGTTTTCCTGGTTCGTCGACTTGACCAAGGGGGCATATGCTGCGCCGCGATCGTGATGGGTAGACAGGATTTGAAAATCGTGCATCATCTGCCGTCTAAACCCGAACCCCCTCTCCAGAATTTATGAGTCCCTCTATTCGTATTCAGCTATCCGTTATGATGTTTCTCCAGTTTTTCATCTGGGGAGCTTGGTATGTAACTGCCCCGAATTACCTGAGCGGCATTGGGTTTGGGGGCAACGATTTCGGCTGGACGTATTCGGCGGGTCCGATCGCAGGCATGCTAACGCCGTTTTTTGTGGGAATGGTGGCGGACCGTTTCTTTTCGGCCCAACGAGTGATGGGCGTCCTGCATTTGATCGGAGCGGGTTTGATGTATTACGCGACGACGATGATGATGGGCGGCGAGACTCCGAGCGCGATCAATCTGGTCATTTTCGGATACATGCTGGCCTATTTTCCGACGCTCGCTTTGAGCAACGCTATCGGGATGAGGCACATCGCGAATACGGAGAAGGATTTCCCGCTTATTCGAGTGTTCGGCACGATCGGATGGATCGCGGCTGGGCTTCTACTTACTCGGTTAGGTTGGGATGCTAGCATCCAAATGTTCTACCTGTGCTCTGGGGCTTCGATCGGATTGGGGCTGATGAGTTTTCTTTTGCCGGACACGCCTCCGGAGAGCGGCGGAGAGCCGGTCACGTTTGGGCAGATAATGGGAGTCGACGCGTTTGTTCTGCTGAAAAACCGTTCTTATTTGGTTTTCTTGGTGAGCTCGATTCTCATCTGCATTCCTCTGGCCTTCTATTATCAACTGGCGAGCCGCGTGGTCGAGATGGTCGATCTCCCGATCGCTCAGACGATGTCCTACGGGCAGATGTCGGAGATTCTGTTTATGATCGTGATGCCGCTTTTCTTCGCCCGGCTCGGAGTGAAGTGGATGCTATTCGTGGGGATGGCGTGCTGGGTTTTGCGATACGCTTTGTTCGCGTTTGGAGCGTCTGCAGGAGTCTCGTGGATGATCTTAACCGGCATCGTGATTCACGGCATTTGCTATGATTTCTTTTTCGTGACCGGCCAGATCTATACGGACAAAGTGGCTCCGAAGAAAATCCGGGCTCAGGCACAGGGGCTTCTCGTTTTCTTTACGCTTGGATTGGGCATGTTTATCGGGGCGAAGATCGCTGGGCAAATCGAAGCCCAGTACACGCCGCCGGAATCGGCTGCATTCGGCGAGCAAGTGCAGCAGGTCGCGGGCGAGATTGAGGTGCTTGAGAAAATGAATGCCGGAGCGGATGCGATTGCCGCGCTAACGACCAAGAAAATGGAGTACCGGACGAAGCAGCTCGAGGCCATGAATTGGAAAATGATCTGGGGAATCCCAGCTCTGATGGCAGGCGGAATAATGCTGTTCTTCACCGTTGTTTTCAAAGAACCCAAGGACGTGCCTGACGGGCCGTCGGAATAGTTTATACAGTATCGAGATGAGAAACGAATTGAATCTAAGATCGTCGCGGCGCGACTTTCTGAAAGGACTTGGAGGTGTCGCCGCATTTTCAATACTGCCGAGTCGAATCTGGGGCAGCTCTCCCAATGGCAAGCTCCAGATCGCGCAGATCGGAGTGGGGGGGCGAGGAAAGGGCAATATGGCCTCGTTGCTTCGCTTGCCGAATATGGAGGTGGTTGCTCTCTGCGACGTGGATAGCAACGCTTTGGCGGAGATGTCCGCTCAGCTTCCCAAGGCGAAGACATTCAAGGATTATCGAAAAATGTTCGATAAGATGGGCGACGGAATCGATGCGGTTCTGGTTTGCGTGCCCGATCATATGCACGCGATGATCTCGACGCATGCGATGGAATTGGGCAAGCACGTCTATTGCGAAAAGCCGCTGGCTCATAACGTAGTCGAGAATCGGCAGCTTAGATTATTGGCCGAAGAGAAAGGCTTGGTGACGCAGATGGGCATTCAAGTCAGCGCGTCAATTGGCCAGCGCATGACCGTAGAGTACATTAAAAGCGGCTTGATTGGCAAGGTTAGCGAAGTGCACGTTTGGTCGGGCAAGAAATGGGGTCGCGATGAACCTGCTCTTCCTGTGGCGACGGATCCGGTACCGAGCAACCTCGACTGGGGATTATGGCTGGGCGTGGCAGAGGAGCGCTTGTTTCGCGAAGGCTATTTTCATCCAGGGCAATGGCGTCGATTGTTGGATTTCGGAACGGGAACGCTCGGTGATATGGGAGTTCATATCTTTGATACGCCATATCGGGCATTGGAG
>JAJFLS010000564.1 GCA_021772595.1 Opitutales bacterium | reverse complement strand
ACTTCGACGATGCGTTTCGGCCCGGCAGCCTGGAGGAAGTTGAAGTTGTCGGATTAGGGGCTGTTGGAGGATTTCTAATGCGTCAGTGTAGGAGCGGGTTTACTCCGCGATATCGCCGATCGAAAAAATACAGAATGAGAGTTATCGCGGGGTAAACCCGCTCCTACATTCAGGTAACCTTGCAATATTTGACTTACTTACCAGTCGCCTACTGTGTTTGAAATGAGAATACGTTTTTCAGGGTTCTCAAGTACGCTTTGTCGCCATCGAAAATGGGGGAGCTTCTGCATTCTTCGATTTTGAAGCGTTTCGCTTCTTTGTAGGCGATTCCTGGCTCAAGGAGAACGATGATGCCGCTTTCTTCGCCGAGGTAGATCTTGTCGCCTACTAACAGCAATCCCGCGTAGCATTGGTCGCGCATGCCGGGGATTTTGTGACGGTAAACGACCTCTCCGGTCATGCTGTCTAAAGCTTGCATCACTCGGTACCGGCCCAGTAGATAGACCAACCCATCGTGGACGAGAGGGGAAGCGTAGTACCGGTCTTTCTCAACTTCGGTGTTCCAGATTTGTTTTAAGCCGTATTTTTCCAGCTGATCAACGGTATCCGGAATTTCCATGCAATAGGATTGGCCATCGATTTTGCTCGCACCATGAACCGCGTAAATGCGGTTGCCCGATACGAAATTGGTGTTGAAGAAAGCATGGTCTTTTCCCTTGATGGTCCAGTTTTGCGAAGGCAGCTTTTTGCCGTCTTCGACGCGGATCAGTTCACCTCGAATGGTGTAGAGAAACCACCGTTTCTCCAGTTGAAAGAGGGTTGGCGTTCCAAACGCCACCGGATCCTCCGTCCGCCAAAGCTCTTCTCCCGAATTGAGATCGAGCGCTGCATAGTCGGCTAAACGGACAATCAGTTTATCGCCAGCGAGGATAGGCGAGGACGCGCCACCCCAAGGATGATCGGGCCATTCCATTCGTTTGGCCCAGAGTTGGTTTCCAGCAAAGTCGAATTTGGCCACAATGCCCAGACCCGAGCATGTATAAATGTATTCACCATCCGAGCACGGAGTGTAGGATGCGTATCCATTGGTTTCTTTGGTTTCCGGTTTTAGAAGCTTCGCTAGCTCGGGTGGTATCCGCTCTTCCAAAGAGTGGATTTTATCGTTCACCGCTTCAAGTTGGGCGGCTAATTGTTCGTCTTCCTTCTGACGGCTTAGTTGGCGGGACAATATGTAATGCTCGCGTCTAAGAGGCTCTAGATCTTTTTCGATGAGAGCGTTGGTTTTTTTGGCTTTCTCCAGCGCTTTCCGATCCTGGTCGCTTAAAAGGTCTTCGTATCCGTAGGAGGCTTGCCAGAGAATTTTCCCTGTCTCTGCATTCGCGCAAATCAGTTTGGCCGGCTCGGCGCAGTAAACAAGTCTGCCATTTATGAGAATGGGGGAGGCGTTGCTCTTGATCGAAGTGTCGATCTGCCACTGCTGAGCGGTCGTCCCCGTCGTCCAATCAAACATCGCGTTCCCATCAGGATAGAGGCCGTTGCCGCCGTTTCTCCACGAAAGTACGTCGGCGTAGGCGTGGTTGACCAATTGGCAAAAGGCGAAAACTAGAAATAGGGTTCTCAAAACGTTAGGTGTGAAGGAGATCTAATTGCGGCAGAATCAACCTATGACATATGACATAGAAAAATGGCAATCATTCTTTGCGGCGGCCGCAGAAGAAGCTAGAACACTTCATACGCGGTCTCCGCAAGCAGAGCTCCTGCATTCGGAAAATGCATACTTCAGGCTTACTAACGAATCTCTGAGAGTGTGTCTAATAAATGCTGTGAAGGCTCGGGACGGCGCCCGAGCGCTACCTTTTTCCCGCGCGAAGCTCGAGCATTGGGTAGCGTCCGGGCGCCGTCCCGGATTAAAAATGCGGTATATTGCATTTATTGACCAATCCTCAGCGGCCCGTCTCGTGTGCTTGAAGATTTTCCGATCCCCGAATTCGCAAACTGAATCTTCGGTGTCTCAATGTGTTTGATGCGTTTGTGCGATCGCTTCACTCTGTTTTTAACGATGACTATTCAACTGGACGGACAGACGGTGGCGATTACCGGAGCGGCAAATGGTATCGGACTGGCAATTGCCAAAGCCTTTCTCGATGCGGGAGCTCATATTCTTGCGATTGACCTCGATGCGTCGGGCCTTGCACGTCTTCAGTCCACAGCTCCCGAGCGGGTTGATATTCTGTGTGTGGATGTCGCTGATTACGATGCGCTCAAAACCGTTATCGAAGAACGCTGCCTTGATCACCTCGTCTGCGCAGCAGCGATAGGTTCGGGTAAGACGGGGTTTCCTTTCTGGAAATTGGATCCTTCGGATTGGCGGCAGGTTCTCGACATCACATTGATGGGGACGGTCAATACGGTCCACGCTTGCGCTTCAAGGCTGCTGGTCGGGGAGGCATCGCGAAAGTCGGTTCTATTGCTGGCTTCTGTTGCAGGGCAGATGGGTTCGCAGACAGACCCGCCTTACAGTGCCAGCAAAGCTGCGCTGATCAATTTCGCTCAGATCGCAGCCAAGGACTTTGCTTCATATGGCATCCGCGTTAACGCGCTATCCCCAGGCATGGTCAAGACTGAGCTGAACCGATCCGTATTCGAATCATCCGAGGAGGCGAAAGTCATGGGCTACGACGCGTGGGCCGAGGAAAAGATCAAGCGTGTTGCTCCGCTCGGCCGCTACCTGAGAATACCTCGAGAACTTGCTCCGAGTACCCTTAATTTGAAGCGGTAGATGGTATTCAACTATGCAGTCTCATACGATTGTATTCAGTGGTTGATCGCCCAGTAAATTATAAGAAAGAAATCACTAGTGTCCAGCTAAGGAGCTTTTCTGAATTGGTACGTTCATGATTATCATAGAGAAGAAAGGATTTTTTGATGTGACGCATTTGAATTGGATTTCATTGAGTTCAGGTCTTATTGAGACTGGCAGATCGAGCTCTTCTTCAAG
>JAJFLS010000563.1 GCA_021772595.1 Opitutales bacterium | reverse complement strand
CCTAGCGTTTTGGGGATTATTTCGGAAAGTAGCAGAATGAGAAGCGTCAGAACGGCGGAAATGATGCCAAAGTAGGCTTCGCCGAATACCGCCACCGCTTGAGAGCCGACTCCGGCGGCTCCGACCGTGTGGGCAACAGTGTTGAGGGTGAGGATGGCCGCGAGCGATTGGTCGATGTTCCGCTTCAATTGACCGAGTCGTTTGCCGAACCCGTTTTCGTTGCGTTCCATTTGGCGAACGAAGGAAGGCGGCATGGAGAGCAATGCAGCTTCCAGAATGGAGCAAAGAAAGGACACCCCAAGGGCGAGTATCAAGTAGCCGAATAACGCAATCATGATAGTCGATTAGGATAGAGGGAACTGAGAACTGCAATGGTAAGCTGCAGAGAGTTTCTACTAAATTCTACGGCAGTTTGCTATTGTTGAATTCTAGATACTTTCCAGAACTTCTTTCCGTCTACCAGGGCGTCTTCGTGGATGTATTCCGTCGTTGAGGAAGGGCTTGATGCTCCATTTAGCGTGTCGAGGCGATTCCAATTTTCCAAATCGACCGAGCTTTCAATTGCGTAAAGAGACTCAGGGGTCGTGTCTATTTCCAGTCGCATGTCTGATCCAAGAGGCGAGATTCTAAATGGAACTGGAATACTGAGCTCTCCGGTTAGCGCGAACCTGTATCGACCTGTGGTGAAGTTGGTGAATGTGTCCCCTCCGTCACGAGATAATGCGTATCCATTAAAGGTCGCTAGTCCAACGGGATCTCTCTTCGGTTCGGTCTCTCCCTAGCTAAAAGAATCGGAGCTCATGCCGTTTTTTACTAAAAACCAATAGGTCGTGTTCCCTGCTAGAGGCACTATATCGGTGGACCACAAAGTGACATATTGGGGATAAGGATCGCTCGAGATAGTGTGGCTTTGGCGATCGAATATGGCGATTTCTGTTCCAATGCTTCCATTATCATCCGTATGGATGGATATTCGGGGGGTCGCTACGGATGTGTCGCTTTTTATAAACGGGGCGGAAAACTTGCCTAGGAAATAGGGAGCCTCTGGCATCGTGAATGATACGGCATACGCTTGGTTGTTCCCACTTGAAGTCTCTCCAATTACGATAGAGCGAATTGAGTTTAGGGAGTGTAAATTATGGAGGAGGACGTCTGCGAATGCAGTGCAGCTGATGATCAGGCTCAATAAAGCCGCGAGAAACGAGCGAGTTGGACTCATTTGGAATCTGTATTTAAAATTTGGAGGAACTCTTTTTATGTAAATTGCAACCCGGCTATGCAAGCACTGTTCCGACTAAGAAGGAAACGCGCTTCGGATTCGAAGGTCCAGATATTGGCAAGAAAAGAGGAAGTTCTGGGAGTGGGGGATCCCTAATAGGCTTGCCGCCTCCTTGGGAAAGCGAATGATTCGGCGATGCGATATCTCGTTTTCCCCCTATTGGCGTTGGTTGTTCTTCTGAGCCCTTCGACGGCTGCTGAAAGTAAACCGAACATCGTTCTAATCTATGTAGATGATCTTGGATACGGAGATCTCGGAAGCTACGGGTCTAAGAAAAACGACACGCCTCACGTGGATCAACTGGCTGCGGATGGTATGCGGTTCACAGATTATTATTCTGCGAGTCCGGTGTGTACCCCGTCGCGGGCCGCCTTGTTGACGGGTGGATATCCGGGAAGAGTAGGTTTTGATGCTTTCAAGGAGAGTCGCACGAGCTGGGTTCTTTTTCCTGGTTTCGCGGAGGGCCTGCATCCGAGTGAACTGTTGCTACCGGAGTATTTGAAGTGGCATGGATACGCGACTAGCCATGTGGGGAAATGGCACTTGGGAGACCAATTGGAACACTTGCCGACTCGGCATGGTTTCGATTCCTACTACGGGATTCCCTACAGCAATGATATGGCGATTATGCCCCGTCGTCCTAAGAGTCCGCCGTTGCCTCTATTGCGGAACGAAGAAGTAATTGCGGAGCAGCCCAAGCAAGCCCCCTTGATACAAAGCTATACCGAAGAAGCGGTCACTTTTATCAGGGAAAACCAAGACCAGCCATTTTTCCTATACTTCGCTCATATGCATGTTCATCTTCCACACTATGTGATGGATCCGTTTCTCGAAGCTTCCCGCAATGGCATTTATGGAGCTGCTGTGGCGGCAGTCGATTGGAGCACTGGGGTCATTGTCGCAGAACTGGAGCGACTGGGTCTGGAAGAAAACACAATCGTCATATTCACGTCTGATAATGGCAGCCGAGTGGATACGCATGGAGGCAGTAACGGCGTATTGCGCGGAACCAAGGGCCAAACATGGGAAGGCGGCATGCGCGTTCCGTGTGTCGTGAAATGGCCAGGGCAAATCGAGCCGGGATCGGTATCCAGTGAATTGGTCACGGCGATGGATTTCTACCCGACCTTCGCCTCTATCTTGGGGCAACCGCTAGGGAACGATCCGGTCCGCGATGGCCATGATGTTAGCGCTATTTGGAAGGGCCAAGCAGGAGCACGTTCTCCCCACGATGCCTTTTTCTACTACTTGGTCGATCAGCTTCAGGCCGTTCGTGTAGGGGATTGGAAACTACGCTATGCTATCGAGGACCGAAGGAATGCCGATAGATCTAGTCCCGAACTTTATAATTTGGCGAAGGATGTGTCTGAGCAAAACAATGTTGCCAGCCAGCACCCCAAGATTGTGAAGGATCTCATTCAACGAATGGAAACCATGGGCGACCGGATAGGCGATGGATTGCGTGATAAACTAGGAGATGAACGCCGTCCTCATTCGATTACCAAAGACCCGAAACCCCTGACGGAATTCGACGAGGACTATCCTTACATAGAACCGAGCTATCTGCTGGATCAGGCGGGTTGATTGGAGGTCGAGTCCCTTTTACCATGGCGCTTTCCAGCTAAAGGGTAGCTTCGCATTTGGGTATGCCCAGTTGTTGAATACGGTAGGCGATGACTTTCCGAAAAACTGTTGATCTGAAAAGTCGAATAAGGCAGTCCAATCCTCGATGTTTTGAGCATGACCTCCGTCTCGCCAATGGAGCGCGATCTTATCCTTTGCGCCCATCCATTCGTAAATGACTTGTGTGGCTTTATGGGTGAGCTCCGTTCCGTACGGATTCGCGTGGTAGTCCTGACGCGCATGGCAATTCAAGAAGGCTCGCGGAGCAACAAGGGAGCGAGAGAAGTGGGAATCGAAGGGCATGCGGTCTTCTTTCTCGGCGAAGGTGAAGTACGGGGGAGGGAACCAGCGTTCGTTGTTGCCGATATGGCTCTTGATGCTTTGCGGTCGTTGGCCTTCTTCAAAATACCGGTAGCTCCCCGTGCCTCCCGTTCCAGAGGAATTGGGCGCCGTGATCGTGACCCGCTCGTCGAAGATGCCAGCGCATAGAGCGGCTTTGCCGCCGCGAGAATGTCCCGTGGCGACGATCCGATTCAGGTCAGCGAGGCCTAGTTGATCGAGCGCATCGAGAACGACTCCGTGAGCCCAACCCCAAGCGGCCAAGGCGCGCCAAGTGTATTCTGGATACAGTGGATAGACTCCGGCGGTTCTCAGAGCCCGTTTGTCATCGGTCGCCAGCGCTTCCCGTTCAAAGCGGCATAGCAGGTAGCCACGTCGTACCGCTTCCTCGCCTGCGAATTGCGTGTACTCGTCGAGCTCCTCGTCAAAAGCGACGCGGTCGTTCTTGATGACGGTCGGATAGCGTTTGTGGGCCTTGGGCCTGACCACTACCAGTTTACAGCTGGCAGATAGTCCATTGCGTCGAATCGTGAGGATAAAGGTCTCTCGTAGGCCTCTCCCATCGAATACCGTTTTCGAGTCGCGCGTTTCTACTTCAAGCTGTTTGGGAAGGGGAGGAACCGTTCCGTAGAGATAATGCTCGAGCATCGCTCGGATATATTGCTTCTGTTGCGTCCACCCCTCGAGACTTTCTACCCGACCTCCATCTTCCTTAATGAAGGGATCCGGCATTTCGTTTTGAATGGGTAGATCGTCAACGTTTGGAAAGTTAGCCCCAACTGCAGAAAGGGATAGAGCGATCAGGAAGGGAATTCGGATAAAGAAGGGCTTAATCAGTGCATTCATTGTAGTTTAATCCACTTGAAATGGCTTGGGGTTGGCTGGCATCTCTACTTATTAACGGTGATTGAGGCCGCTCTGCAAGGCCTTGGTGAGTGGTGAAGAGTGAGGAGTGACGGAGCGTTAGCGGAGATGGCGTAGCAATGGTGAGGAGCGAGTGGGCCGTGGGGTGGATTTGGTTCGAGATTTGGCCTGAATGCTTGACATGCATAGCAAGTCTATGCATAAGAATGCTATGGTGAATAAAGGTTTGGTAGCTGCGTCGTCGAAACCGCTGATATTATCTATACTCAAGGAAGGGGAGAGTTATGGATATGAAATCATCCAACGTGTACGTGAGTTGTCTGAGGAGGAATTGAATT
>JAJFLS010000562.1 GCA_021772595.1 Opitutales bacterium | reverse complement strand
AAGACTTGCTCACTGAGGAAGGCTTCGAGGGCTGCAAAGTCTCGAATATCGGCGAAACCTATAAGACGCGAGTCGCCGCAGGCGCGCTTTCAGCGGCCCGGCAGGCAGATGATCGCCAATGGCAGAATCTTTTATGTTGATGTAGTTTGTAGGTAGCAACCTAGGGGTAGGTTAATAACGGTTGCCACAATTTTTGTGGTGCAGGAATAGGATGGCGGGCTCTGGTTTTTCAACTGGGGCCCGTCTTTTTCTTGCCGACCACGACACTAGTTTCGTTCGCCTTCGATCCGATCCACCGGACGGAAATCGTTTTGCTTCATGAATTCGAGAGCACGATTTTCAATACAATCCCTTATCAGACGCCTTCAGGAGTCAGACGCCTCCCCCTGTAGGGTATGGCCCCTCGTCCTTACCTAGAGAACGGTCCTCCCAGCTGCTCTATCGCCTACGCCCAGCGTACTCTAACTTAATAGAGAGATTGGAGGGATCTCGGAGATTCGGAGCAAAAGCGCCCACCTCCGTAGGTTCACGCGCAAAAGCGGCTTAAGAAAAATCCTCTGTATCCGTAGTTCTAGGGAGCAACAGGAAGTTCAAAATAATGAAAAGCGTCGTAATTATAGAAGATCAAACCGCAATCCGGGAAATGGTTTCCGAGTTTATCTCATTGCTGCCAGGCTACGAGATTGTGGGTTCCTTCGGCAACGGCGAGGAAGGTTTGCAAGGATGCATTAAGCTAAAGCCGGAAACCGTCATCCTCGATGTCGGTCTTCCTGAGCTCAGCGGAACCGAAGTCTTACGCGGCCTGACACTACACGTGCCAGGCGTCAAAGTGCTCATTTTCTCCGGAAAAGCGAGCTCTGCGAATATCCGTGAACTCCTCTCAGCAGGAGCCCAGGGATACGTCGATAAGATGGACGGATTCGACGAGTTCAAAAAAGCCCTGGATATCATTTCCGGCGGTGGAACGTTTATCGGGCCGAAGATGGCGAGCGTCATGCGCTCTCTCATCCTCAATCCCGACTCCAGCTCTAGTGAAATTCCTCTCTCTGATAGAGAGAAGCAAATCCTCCAACTCGTAGCCGAAAGTTACTCAACAAAGGAAATTGCAGCTCGTCTCAATATATCCGTTCGCACCGTGGACAACCACCGCACGAATATTATGAGAAAGCTCAATCTCCACGATGTAGCGGCACTCACGCGCTATGCGATCAAGAACGATCTCATATCGCTGGCTTAAGCCTCTCGTCTCCTATTCCAGCAAATCACTAAACCATTTCCCTATCCCTCGCTTATCCTAGCAGGGATGGATTTTTCTCAGACAGTCGTGCCGTAGAGGAAACTCACGGCACGACTTCGAGCTGAAAGGACTTAGCTCGTTTTTATTTCTTTTATCCATGGATGGCAATCAACCCGAGGCCAACGGTTACTCTCAGTCGGTAGAATCGCGCTCAACAGACCGAAGCGCAAAGCGTTCGCCCGCGGAATCCATCCGCAACGACGCAAGGGACCGACGCATCCAGTCCTCGAAAACGGGCAATGGCAATGGACACCACGCGGAAATCGTCTCCGCGATGCCAATGGTCGACTGGAAGCTGTTCGCCGACCTGAGCCTTCCTGGCGAGAACGCCGTCTATTCGCTCCACGATGGTCACGGCCGATTCCTGGAGGCGACTGAAGGATGCGAGAACATCTGGAATCTCTCTCAGCGCGCTATCCAAAACCAGCTGATCACCGACCTCCTCCACCCCGGAAAGGACATCATGGAGTGGCTCCTCAATCTGGAGCGCGCCTCCGCGAAAAGCTCCTTCCCCGCCTCGACCATTAGCGGAAACGAATCCGCCGAATCGGTAACCCTAAAGCGGATACCCATTTTCATCGGTACCGATCCCCGGCAAACGAGAATCGTCCTCAAAGCCGTCGCTAGCCAGAGCAAGCCGGAAACGCAGCGCAGGTCGACAAGCGTAAAGGAATTGGGACTGGGCCCGGAAAGCCCGATCTCCAACCTTCTGATATCCAGCGTCGAACTCGTAAACGAAAGCGTTGTTCTCCTAATGAAGTCCGGCGCCGACTACCGGATCTGCTACGCGAATCGGGCGTTCGAGAAGATGACCGGCTTCACCTCCTCCGAAGTCGCTGGTCGAGGAATCGACTGCCTAAGCGGTTCGGATTCCGACGAAGACGTAGTCACCGAAATCCAGAAATCCTTCGAGACCGAACGCGAGTACAGCCTCGAACTACTATTGTTCCGGAAAAACGGCGACGCGTTTTGGAGCAAGACATGCATCCATCCTCTTAATAGCCAATCTAGAGACGCTCAATACTGCGCCGTGATTCTCGACGATATCACCTGCGAAAAGGAAACCGTCCTCGAACTCGAGCACAAGAACATCGAGCTGGAGGAAACTCTCCGCAAGCTAAAGCAATCGCAGAAAACCGTCTCTCATCAGGAAAACCTGAAATCGCTGGGACAAATGGCGAGCGGCATCGCTCACGATTTCAACAACCTGCTAGCGCCCATCCTCGGCTTCTCGGAGCTCCTCCTCAACATGCCCGCCGACGCGCGCGACAACGACAAGCTCGAATCTTTTCTGAAAAAGATCCAAGTGGCCGCCCAAGATGGAGCCGCCGTCGTTAGTCGCCTCCGCGAGTTCTACCGCGCGCACAACGGAGAAGAAGCCTACGTCACCATCGACCCGGAAACGCTCTTTCATCAAATAAGAGACCTCACGCAGCATCGCTGGAAAAACCAGGCCGAAGCCAGAGGCGTGAGTATCCAGTTCGAGACGGACATCCAGTCCAAGCGCTACATTCGAGCCAACGAGCCGGAGCTTCGTCAGGCATTCGCTAATTTGGTTATGAACGCAGTCGATGCGATCATGGAAAACGGAACGATAAATGTATCGATAACCGACAAGGACGATCGCGTCTGTATAGAGATCAAGGATACTGGTTGCGGCATGCCCTCCGGAACTCTCGAAAAATGTCTCGACCCGTTCTACACAACTAAAGGCCAGCTCGGCACCGGCCTCGGACTTTCGATCGCGTTTGGCGTTGTCAAACGCTACAAAGGCGAAATCGGCATCGACTCCGAACCAGGAGTCGGAACGACAATTTCGATGAGCTTCCCAGCAGTCGAAGTCGATCTTGAGCTGGAAGAGACCGCGTCCGAAAACGTGCAGTCGAAATCTCTCCGCATTATGCTGGTGGACGACGAAGCCGTGCTGCTCGAAGTCATATCCGAACTGCTTGGCACTGGCGGCCATATCGTCGACAATTTCTCGAGACCCGAAGACGCGCTCGAGGCCTTCAAGGATGGCGACTACGATCTAGTAATCACCGACAGAGCAATGCCCGGCATGACCGGCGACCAGCTCGCGGCGGAAATAAAAGCCGACAAGCCCGACACTCCCGTCTACATGGTCACCGGCTTTGGCAATCTCGTAAACGAAAAAGGCGAGATGCCCCCGAACATCGACGCGGTTCTAAACAAGCCTGTTCCTCTGGACGTCTTAAATCGCAAGCTCTCGGATCTGATCCGCGAAAAATCCGACTAAAAAAGTCTCGAATTTTCGCCAAATGTAGGAGCCTGCTTGCAGGCGATTTATCCGTTCGTCGTCTACGGCAGACAATCGCCTGCAAGCAGGCTCCTACATTCGAATGAGTGCCCCACCCTCACAAGAAATAGCCGCGCTGTTTCTCGCTGATCGGAATCTCGCATCGCTCCATCACCTTTAGCAAATCCTCCCAAACCGCTCGCTTGTCTCGCTTCGTGTCATTGCGAAGCAGATACGAAGGATGATAGGTCGGCAAAACCGGCGTACCCGCGAAATCATGCCAAGTCCCCTTGACTTCACGCAGGCTGCGAAACGCCTTCGTTCCTAGCAACCCTTTAGTCGCCGTCGCCCCGAGAGCTACGATCACCTTAGGCGCGACCACTTCGACTTGAGCCTTCAAATACGGGAGGCAATACGCAATCTCATCCACCGTTGGCGGCCGGTTCCCCGTACGTGTCGGCAGCTGTGGGCGCCAGTTCATGATGTTCCCGATGTAAACCTGCTCGCGCTCAAGCCCCATCCCCTTGATCATTCTCGTGAGCAACTGGCCCGCCTTGCCCACAAAGGGCTCGCCTTGCTCTTCTTCATCCGCGCCAGGAGCTTCGCCACAAAAGAAAATATCCGCATTGATATCGCCCACGCCAAACACGACTTTGCAGCCCTCGCGCGTGTGTTCGTTGCAGACCGGACAATTCAGCACCGTTTCGCGCAGAGCGTTCCAGCGCGTCTCCTTATCGCCTTCCGGAAGCTCGATAATCGGCGGCGGACCGAATTTCGATTTGGCTCGAGTCGGCGCTGCGAGACGAGGAGCTTCCTCTTTGAGAATGCCATTGAAATCCTCGACGGAAGCGGAACGAATTCGCTCCGGGATCGACGCGACCGCCTGCTCCGCCTCTTTTTGCGGGTCCACCGAAAC
>JAJFLS010000561.1 GCA_021772595.1 Opitutales bacterium | reverse complement strand
AGTCGAATAGCTGGACGAAACGCGTGCCTCGCTCGACGAGTCGTCTGGCCAGCAAACAGTTATTGGCGAAGCTCTCCTTGCCGGGAGAGGTGCCGTAAAGCTCGTGGATGTGAGCAGGCTCTTTCGTGATGTCCATGGCATCGGGTACGGCCATCTGCATGCGAAACGCCATCTCGTATTGGGCGATGCGGGTGAGCGTTTCCGGATCGCCGAAGTCTTCATACGTTTGCTGATTGAGCGTCTTCAGCGAGTCTAGGGCAGCGCGGCGCGTGTCGCGGGAAATGCCGCTAGGATTGGAAACATTGAGGACCGGATCGCCGTGCGAGCGGCATTGGACGCCTTGATAAACTGAAGGAAGAAATCCGTTACCCCAAAGCGCTTTGCCCACACGGGGAATGCGTCCGCCTGAGAGAAGGACGACGAATCCGGGAAGGTCTGAGTTCTCCGTGCCCAAACCCCAGGTCACCCAAGAACCGATAGAGGGGTGACCGATACGGGCCTGGCCAGAGTGCACCCTGAGCTGAGCGGGGCCATGGTTGAACTGATCCGTCTGCAGGGTCTTGATGAAGCTGACGTCGTCCACCACCTTCGCGAAATGCGGGAGGCGATCCGAGACCCACGCGCCGGATTGTCCGTGTTGCTGGAAGGGAAACTGCGGGCCCAGCATGTTGGGGGTCCCTTGGATGAAAGCGAAGTTTTTGCCTTCGAGGAATGACTGCGGACAGGCTTGCCCGTCGAGTCGCTGCAAGTCTGGCTTGTAGTCGAAGAGCTCCAGCTGACTCGGCGCGCCGATCATGTGAAGGTAGATGACGCGCTTGGCCTTCCCTCGAAAATGGGGGGAGAGCGGATTGAACGGGTTGGCAGAATCGTGCTGCGGGAGGCCGTGAACGCTAGTGGCCGCTCGAGATTGACTGGCGAAAAACATCGCACCGAGGCCGGTTGTGCAGCGGGTGAGAAACTGGCGACGCGTTTCGCGTTCAAGAGAGAGGCGGCGGGTTTCGTTAAGGAGAGATACGAGCTTCATCGCAGGTCAGTAAGTGAGCGTTTCATCGAGGTTGAGAAGGACTTGGGCCACCACAGTCCAGGCGGTTTCGGGAGATTGGGTGTTCACCTCCTCGTAGAGTCGGACCAATTCTTGCACGCGCTCCGGATTCGCCAACCGTCCCGTCGCGAGGCGATGGGCCTGGGCGAACCGTTCGTCAGGGTTGTCGGAAAATTCCGATTCGAGCCGCTGACCGAGCGCTTCCGCGCACTCGACGAAGGCAGCGTCGTTTAGCGTCATGAGCGCTTGCAAGGGCGTGTTCGAACTCAGGCGGCGCGGGCTGCAAAACTCGCGTGACGGCGCATCAAAGGTCGCGAAGGTCGGGAAGGGAATGCTTCGCTTGACGTAGGTGTAGAGAGAACGACGGTAGCGGTCTTCATCGTCCGGTTGAGGCGTTTCCCATTTGTCGCTTTTTTCAAAGGGACGCCACACACCCTCCGGCAAGGGAGGATGAACCGGCTGTCCTCCAAGCTTGGAAGAGAGGAGTCCGCTCGCCGCCAAGGCCTGATCCCGAACCATCTCGGCGGTGAGACGAAGACGCGGTCCACGGGCCAGGAGGCGATTGTCAGGATCATGCGCCAACAGCTCGGGCGTCACGCGCGACGACTGACGATAGGCATGGCTGAGGACGATCTCGCGCAAAATCGCTTTCACGCTCCAGGCGTGGTCTTTCTGAAAACGCGTCGCGAGGTAATCGAGCAACTCGGGATGCGTCGGCTTCTCGCCCGACGAACCAAAATCCTCAAGCGTAGGGACAATTCCGATACCGAACAGCTGCTCCCAAAGACGGTTGACGAAGACGCGAGCCGTAAGCGGGTTTTTCTCCGAAACCCACCAGCGGGCCATCGCGAGCCGATCGAGCGACTCTGCTGCCGGAGCGACCTTGGTGAGCGAAGCGGGCAGACCTGCGAATACCAAATCGCCCTTCTCCATGGCATTGCCACGCCCAAACACATGCGTCGGTCGAGCTACGTGTTCCGGGCGCCTCTGCATGATCGGAACTGTGGTTCCTGGAATCTCGGCAAGGCGCTCGATCACTTGGACCAGCTCCTGACTCCGACCATAGGCCTCGCTTCCCTTCGCGGCCAATTGCGTCCACCGCGCGTCTGCGCTGCTCGCCAGATGCCCGCGCTGGATCGCCATGGGGTGGCTGCCGTGGCCGGTCTTGTCGCAGTGAATGTGGAGAGCGAGCTGCCCGCCCTTCTCTATTGTGAGCGGCTGTTCTGGAACGAGAACCAATTTGCGCGCGTGGTGGATGCGCGAATCGGCTCCCCAATGTTTTCCGTTGCTACCGATCACTTGCATCGGATCCGTTGGCATCCAAGGGACGTCGGGCACGCTCAATCTGAAGCTTACGGGTGTCTTGGAACCGTCTTCCGCCACGACCCACGTCTCCAGATTTTCGATGAGGAATCCCCACTCCGGACTGTTGACAGAAGTCTCAGGATCAAGCGGCAATACCGTCAATTGCAGCGCCGTGATCGGCTCGTCGCCAAAACTCGCAGCGGGCGCCTCAATCAACGTATGGGTTTTGGTCTCCACGGTTCCGGTGGTGTAAAATTCGGCGTGTGCCGGTTTTTCAACTACAGCGTATTTTGTGCTGTTATTGGCCTTCACCGAAAGCGTCTTCAGTCCGTTCCACTCGGCGGCGTCTCGCAACTCGATGCCGCTTTTCCAGGTCGACTCCTTCAATTCCAGAATGCTCTGGCGCAATTTGGACGCCTCGGCGTAACGGTCCGCCTCGCTGGGGACAGTGAGTAGTGGCGCGTCGTTCTGCAGATCGGAATCAGCCGAGTTGTTATAGAAATCCATGAAACGGTAGTAGTCCACGTTTCGAAACGGATCGTAGGGATGATCGTGGCACTGCACGCAGCTGAAAGTGACCGAGCCCCAGGTTTGCCACGTGGTGTTGATCCGATCGACCACCGCTTCGACGCGGAATTGCTCATCATCGGTACCGCCTTCGTTATTCGTCTGCGTATTGCGCTGGCAGGCAGTGGCGACCAGATCGTCGATCGACGGCTGAGGCAGCAGGTCGCCGGCGAGCTGTTTGATGGTGAATTGATCGAACGGCAAGTCGTCGTTGAACGCCTTAACCACCCAATCCCGGTACGCCCATATCGTTCGCTTCTGATCCTGGCCCAAGCCACCCGAGTCGGCGTAGCGAACGAGATCGAGCCACATCGTCGCCCATCGCTCGCCAAACGCGGGACGATTCATGAGGTCGTCGACGGCGTTTTCTACAGCCCTCTGCGGATCCTTCGCGTAGGCCGCTTCAAACGCGTCCAGCTCCAGCAGGGTCGGGGGCAAGCCGGTAACACCCAGACTGAGCCGACGCAGCAAGCGGCCAGGCGCTTCGGCAGGGCTAGGCTTCAGACCTTCCCTCTCCAAGCGGCTGAAAAGGAAACGGTCCAGATCGCCTGTCGCAAGATCGTCGAACGCGGTGTCGGGCACCGGTGGCTTGCTTGGCGTCTGAAACGCCCAGTGCCCGCTCCATTTCGCGCCCTCCCCGATCCACTGTTTAATCAAGCCAATCTGCTCTTCTGAAAGTGCGTCGTGCTCCTCCGGCGGCGGCATGTGATCATCCTCATCCTCCGTCGTCACGCGGCGGTACAACTCGGACTTCTTCACATCGCCCGGTTTCACAATCGTAGAACCCGATTCGCCCAGAAAATTGATTACGCGGTCTTCATAAACGAAGGAAACATCGCCTGCCGCCTTCACGCCGCCGTGACACTCGATGCAATTCGCATTGAGAATCGGCTGGATGTCTCGAGCGAAATCGACCTCGGCAAAAGCCGTGGGGCCGAGAGCGCAGAACCCAAGGATGGGATAGAGTAGTTGAAAGCGAGGGGAAGATCTCATGAATGGAGTAAACCAAGCTCTACGACCTTGCAGGTCAACAGGGCAATACGAATCAGACGGGTACTTGATTCCCAAATAGCTAAGAGCGTGTCTGAGTAGTCAGTGTAGGAGCGGGTTTACCCCGCGATAGAGGAAAATCACGGGATAAACCCGCTCCTACAGCGAATTGAATTTTCTACTTCTTCTTGTTCGGCCAAGGAAGCACCTCGGTGCGTTTCGCTTGCTCCGTCCAGAGGGCTATCAGGTTCGCCTTCTTCTCGGGATGACTTTCGGATAAGTCGTTCAGTTCGCTCCGGTCTTTGGAAAGGTCGTAGAGCTCCCATTTCACATCGTCCTGGCCGTGCCTGCCTTTCGCTACGAGCTTCCAGTCACCTTCGCGAATAGCCCGATTTCCTTCGTGTTCCCAGAACAGATAGTCGCGCTCAATCTCCTTGTTTTCGAACACACGAACGAGGCTCTTTCCCTCCATCGGCTGAATCGCATTCCCGTTATAGGTCTTTGGATATTTTCCGCCTGAGACTTCAACACAGGTAGCCATAACGTCTATCAAATGGCTTGGCGTGTGACGCAGCTCGTTCTTGGCGGAAATCCCTTTCGGCCAATGCACGATCAAGGGTGTCGAGATACCGCCCTCGTGAACAAAGTGCTTGTACATGCGAAAGGGAGTATTGGATACATTCGCCCAATTCTCACCATAGCCAATTTCGGTATCCGCTGGCCCCGGCATCACATGCCCACGCCGCGTGGCATAACCGTCGCGCGATTTTTTCGGTGTCATGTCGTACTGGAGTTCAGTGGGCGACATTGGCGAGAAGCGTTCGCCTCGCTCCACGCGCGGGCCATTAATTTTGCGTCCGTAGGGTTCTTGGCAACCGCCGTTGTCCTGCATATACAATATAAGCGTATTCTCCAACATGCGTTCGTCTTCCAGCGTGGAGACGATCTTGCCGATTCCTTGATCCAATCGATCCACCATTGCCGCGTAGACTTCCATGCACGCGGACTCCCATTCCTTGTCGGGCTGAGCTTCCCAGTCGCCAAATTGCGGAGACATTTTTGAATTTCCGCCGATCACGCCCAGCTCCATTGCCCGCTTGTATCGGGCCACTCGGATCGGCGCGTAGCCATCGTCATACTTCCCTTCGTACTTCGCTATATCCTCAGGAAACGCATGCAACGGCCAATGCGCCGCCGTATACGCAACGTACATAAAGAAGGGCTCGTCCTTGTCGTGCTCCTTGATGTAGCGCCTCGCGTTGTCCGAGATCGCGTCGGTGTAATAATAGGTCTCTGGTTTGTACTCGGGATCCGCTTGGGGAGAGATGTGCCGATTGCCTCGCGTCAGCGAGTTCGGATCGAAAAAACTGCCTGCTCCGTGGATCGTTCCGTAAAACCGATCGAATCCGCGCTGCAATGGCCAATTGTATATTTCGGATTCGTTTTTCGGATTCACATGACGCGTCACGTGCCACTTGCCAGACAGGTATGTGGAGTAACCGGCTGGCTTCAACGCCTCGGCGATCGTGACGCAATCTTTGGCCAGGTTCCCCAGATAAGCTCCCGATATCTCGCTCATCATGTGCCCGACATCCGCCTGATGCGGATACAGGCCAGACAACAAGCTCGCCCGCGTCGGGCAGCAGCGTCCGGTGTTGTAAAACTGGGTGAAGCGGAGTCCGCCTGCCGCGAGCTTGTCGAGATTGGGCGTGTCTATCTCGCCGCCATAGCATCCGATATCCGTATAGCCCATGTCATCGGCGAGAATGACGATGATGTTCGGCCGCTCCGCGCTGAGGATGGTTGAGATCTGAATACAGAAGACGAGGCCCGTTAAGAACAGAAATATTTTGTACATGGATTTGTTCATAGAGAGGCGTTTTTATAGTAGCTCAGTGCTTCAGCCTGAGCAAATCCTTGGTTGCTTGCTCAGGCTAAAGCTCTGAGCTACTGATAAATCTAACTGCGATAGTATTCTTCCCAGCCTTTGCGCGGCTTCGGTTTTATATATTTGTTGAGAGACGGCGCATTCGTGATTTTCATGGCCTTGGAATCCCACTCGATGTTCTTTCCAGTCCGGATCGCCAGAGCTCCGAGCAGAATCAGCTCTGTCAGACCTTCTGCGTAGTCGAAATGCGAGCCAGGCGTGGGGCCTTCTCCTTTTACGGCCTGGATCCATTCTGTAATATTGGTGCTCTTTACGCGCGGCAGCGTTTTCGGCGTAGGATTGCGCCGGAAGTCCTGCCAGGCCTCTTCGTCGAAAAGTCGTGGACTATTCGGCCGCATTCCGGGCGAAAACATAGTCTGCTTGCTTCCAACCATGAATATGCCGTCGGCGTAACGCTTCGCCTTTTCGTCGCTGCCAGTTTTCGCGAGATGAGCAACCTGGGCGGCTTCGAACTCGCCGGCGAGTTCCGGAATTTTCGGTCCCTCGTACCACTTCACTTTAACTGGGGGTAAACCATTTCGAGCCGGGAAGTGATAAGTCACGACGCTGCCGGAAGGCGTATAGACAAGATTTCGTTTTCCCGAGAGCTCCACCTCGATCTTTTCCGGATGTCCCAGTTGCAAGGCCCAGTTCGGAATGTCGATCGTGTGGCAACCAATGTCGCCCAACCCGCCGCAGCCGTAGTCCCACCAACCACGCCAATAGCCTGGGTGAAGGTCCTCGCTGAAGCCTGTCATTCGAGCCGGCCCGATCCACATGTCCCAATCCATGCCTTCCGGAATCTGCTGGGCAGCGGGCAACTTCTTTCGCTCGCCCGGACGGAACCCGTAACCCTCATGCGGTCGATTCGTCCAAGCGACGACTTCGCGAACCTCTCCCAGCACATCCGCGTCGAACCATTCTTTGATAAGCCGCATGCCTTCAAACGCGCGACCCTGATTGCCCATTTGCGTTACCAGCTTGTTTTCCCGAGCCTTCTCGCAAAGCGTCCTCAGCTCGTAGAGATTGTGCACAAGCGGCTTCTGGACAAAGAGATGCTTGCCTAGGTCCGCAGCGGTCATGGCGGTGACGAAGTGGGTATTGTCAGGCGTCGCAATGCCAACCGCGTCGATCTCATTGCCCATCTTGTCAAACATCCGGCGGTAGTCGCCAAAAGTCCGAGCATCGGGAAACTTCTCCTTGGTCTCGGCAATCTGCGCGGGATCCACGTCGCAGAACGCCACAATATTCTCATTCCTCATCTGGGACAGGTTACTCCGCCCTTGTCCCGGCCCCACTCCGATGAACGCAATGTTCAGCTTGCTGTTCGCCGAGGCGCCCGATTGCCCGATCGAAAACCGAGGCAAAACGAAGGCTCCTCCCGCAACGAGAGAGGACGCCTTAAGGAAATCGCGACGACTCGTCGCCTGAGTTTTTTGAGCAGCTTTTATCATGGGGTGGTTAAAAACGATTTGAGCCGTATCATTGACAGGCCCTGGGGATTGTCAATTTAACGCGATGGGCGGTTGACGTGATAAGCCGACGCTTCGATAATTGCCGGGCATCCCCAAAGCTCGGATCCCAATGAAATACACGCCCCGCATCATCCTTTTGATCATCATCGCAGCGCTCAGTTTTTCCGGCTGCCAAGATCGGCCCACCGAAGGGCCCACACTGGATGTGATGTCCTTCAACATTCGCTTCGGCACAGCGAAGGACGGCGATAATCATTGGGAAAAACGTCGAGACCTCGTGTTCGGCGTTTTACGCGATCATCAGCCGCAGGTCGTCGGCCTTCAGGAAGCGCTCGATTTTCAGATCGACGAGATTCAAGCCGCGTTTCCCGAATACGGACGATTGGGAATCGGACGCGACGGAGCAAACTCCGGCGAGTACTCGGCGGTCCTGTATCTGAAGGACAATTACGAAGTACTGGATGCCAACACGTTTTGGCTGTCGGACACTCCGGACGTTCGATCGACGAGCTGGGGCAACAATCTGAACCGCATCTGCACCTGGGCCCGCCTTCGCGACAAGCAGACGAATCGCTCCTTCTACGTTTTCAACACACACTTCGATCACAAGTCCGAGCCGTCCCGCGTCCAAAGCGCCTTGCTAGTCGACCTGCGAATCGCAAGCCGCTCCGAGCCAAACGATCCCTTCGTGCTGACCGGAGACTTCAACGCAAGCGAGGACAGCGAAGCCATACGCAGTCTAAAGAAGGCAGGGATGATTGACACGTTCCGCGCCCAACATCCTGACGCAGAATCGGTGGGTACATTTAATAGCTGGCGAGGAGCCTCCGACGGAAGAAAGATCGACTACGTTTTCGTTGGACCGTCCACAGAAGTTTTAGAAGCCGAAATTCTCCGCGACAACACCGACGGTCGTTACCCGTCGGACCACTATCCCGTAAAGGCGAGACTGCAGTTCGCGGATTGAATTTTTCGGATTTACAATGTAGGAGCCTGCTTGCAGGCGATTTGGGAAGACTATCGCCTGCAAGCAGGCTCCTACAATATCGGCTACCTCACCTTAACCGGCTTCAACTTCCAAATCTGGCTGGCGTATTCGCTGATCGTGCGGTCGGAAGAAAACTTGCCGACGCGCGCGGTATTGAGAATCGCCATACGCGCCCAGCGACTCTTATCGCGAAACGCTTCGTCCACTTTTCGCTGACAATCGCTGTAGGCTTGATAATCGGCGAGCGCCTTGAAGGGATCGCCTCCGTCTAGCAGACTATCGCGCAGCGGCTTGAGGACACCGGGTTCGCCAGAAGCGAAGTAGTTCGATCCGATCCAATCGACGACTGCCTTCAGTTCCTCATTGCTATGATAGTAATCCCATGGGCTGTAGCCGTTTTCGTCGAGCTTCTGAACTTGGTCCACGTCCAATCCGAAAATGAAGATGTTGTCGTCGCCGACTTCCTCCTTGATTTCGATGTTGGCTCCATCGAGCGTCCCAATCGTCAACGCCCCATTGAGCGCGAGCTTCATATTGCCCGTGCCGGAAGCTTCCTTGCCGGCAGTCGAAATCTGCTCGGATAAATCCGCTGCTGGAATAATCCGAGCCGCTAGCGAAACTCGATAGTTCGGCAGGAAGACCACCTTCAGTTTTCCTTGGATACGCTCGTCATTATTGATCACATCGCCAACCGCGTTGATCGCCTTGATGATTGTCTTGGCGATATGGTATCCCGGCGCAGCCTTCGCCCCGAAGATGAAAACGCGCGGCACGATGTCTAGATTCGGATCGTGCAGCAACCTGCGGTAGAGAGCCAGAATGTGCAACAAGCTCAAATGCTGACGCTTGTATTCATGCAAACGCTTGATCTGCACGTCGAACATCGCGCTCGGATCCACATCCACATTGCAGTCCTTTTTGATTATCTTAGCGAGCTCGACTTTGTTCGCGTATTTGATATCCATATACGCTTTCTGAAAACCCTTGTCATCAGCGTAGGTTTCCAACTGATGCAAATCGTCGAGATTCTTCGTCCAGCTATCGCCGATTTTCGATTTGATCAAATCAGACAAGCCGCGATTGCATGCGAGCAGCCAGCGACGCGGCGTGATGCCGTTGGTCATGTTGGTGAACTTTTTCGGATACAGCGAATTGAAGGCAGGAAATAGCCGCGTCTTGAGCAGCTCCGAGTGGATCGCCGCCACGCCGTTAACCGTGTGGCTGCCGACGACCGCGAGGTTCGCCATGCGAATCATCTTCGGGTGCCCTTCTTCGACAATCGAAAGGTCCTGCTTCATCGCGACGTCTCCGGGCCACTTGGATTCCACCGCATCCATAAGCTGGCTATTGATTCCATAGATAATGTTCAAGTGGCGCGGAAGCACCTTCTCAAAAAGCGGCACACTCCAACGCTCCAGGGCTTCCGGCAGCAAAGTGTGGTTCGTATAAGCGAACGTCCGAGTGATCAAGCTCCAGGCGTAATTCCATTCGAGGTCTTCCTCATCCACCAGAATGCGCATCAGCTCCACGACAGCGATCGCGGGATGCGTATCGTTGAGCTGGATCGCGACTTGGACCGGGAATTTTTCCCAATCCTTGAACGACCTCCGGAACCGACGAATGATATCATGCAGCGAGCAAGTGACGAAAAAGTACTGCTGCACCAATCGGAGCTCTTTGCCGTTTTCGTTCTTGTCGTTCGGATAGAGCACTTTCGAAATAGTCTCTCCGATCGCCTTCTCGCGAACCGCCTCGACATAGTCGCCCTTGTTGAACTCATCGAGGTCGAAATCCTCGGAAGAGCGGGACGACCAGAGCCGCAGAAAATTCACCGTTTTAGTGTCGTAGCCCGCGATCGGTATGTCGTAGGGCACGCCTTCGATCGTTTTCCCATTGACCCATTTCTCACGACAATCGCCGTTGCTGTCGAAGACCTGCTCCACGCGGCCGTACACCTTAATATGCTGCTTATATTCGGGACGCACAATTTCCCAAGGAGTGCCGTACTTTTTCCAGCTATCTGGATGCTCGATCTGGTGACCATTGACGAATTCCTGCTTAAAAAGCCCAAACTCGTAATAAATCCCGTAGCCTATCGCCGGCAGATCCAGCGTCGCCAGCGAGTCCAGAAAACAGGCCGCCAATCGGCCCAAGCCACCATTGCCCAGCCCCATGTCAAGCTCCTCCTCGATCACTTCGTCCCAATCGAGATCCCAATCCTCGCCTAGGTCCTCGATCGCTTTTCGGGCCTCATCGTAAACGCCGGTATTGTGCATGTTATTCACCAGCATGCGGCCCATCAGGTACTCCATCGAAAGATAGTAGATGCGACGGGTGTGCTTCTCGAAATGGCTGGCCTGCGTCTCGATCATGCTGCCTACCATCCGGTCACGCACGGCGAGCGAGATGCAGGTCCACCAATCCCGCGTAGTCGCCTTCGAAGGATCGTGAGCCAATGTCAGCCTCAAGTGCTCGAGGATC
>JAJFLS010000057.1 GCA_021772595.1 Opitutales bacterium | reverse complement strand
TGCTGCGAGATTTTTTGCGGGTTCGTCTGTCCAAAGTTGAAGAGGGGCGAAGGGATGATAGATTCCCGTTTGGTCCATCTCTTTTTTAAGCATCAGCGAGGAAAGCTCGGTTTGATCAGTTGGGAGCTTCTTTTTCTGTTTGTTTTTCGCTTTCTTGAGTTCAGCGATGAGTTCCGTCTCTTTTTTGGTTTGGGAGAATGGGAACGCAGCTAGTTGCTCGATGGCGGTATCCACGTTTTCTAGCCAATAGTCCGCCATGGGTTTGCGGATACGATTTTTTAGTTTGGTCAACGCGTCTTTGTTTAAAGATTGTTTCTCGTCAGTATTGACATCGCGGGTACCTGGACGATTGCTGGCTAGTATCCCATAGAGTCGGTAGAAATCCTTTTGGCTGATGGGGTCGAACTTGTGATTGTGGCAGCGGGCGCAGGATACGGTCACTCCGAGCATCGCTTTTGAAATCACATCGATTTGATTGTCGGTAGTGACGATTTGCTCTTCGTAGGCATTGGTGACTCCGAAACCGAGAGGTACCATGCGCAAGTGGGCTGGGCCGATCGCGGATTCGTTCAAGCCTAGCTCTTCGTTTACGCGAGGCTTCTTCAATAGATCGCCGGCAATGTGTTCGCGTAGCAATTGGTCGTACGAGACGTCGTCGTTGAGCGCTCGTATGATGTAGTCGCGATAGGCATTTGCGTAAGGAAGTGCGGGATCACCTTCGCTTCCGTGGGATTCTGCGAAACGATACCAATCCATCCAATGGCGCCCCCATCGTTCGCCAAACGCTTCGGAATCGAGAAGCGAGTTAATCAGGTCGCGGTAAGCTTGCTCGGATGGGTCGCTAACGAATTCCTTCACCACTTTGGCCTTGGGCGGCAGCCCTGTAATAACGAGATGCGCTCGACGTACAAGCACTTGAGGCGGAGCTTCGTTTTGAGGTTCTAGGCCCTGATCGTCGAATGTTTTGAAAATGTATCGATCGATGGGGTTCTGATTCCATTCGCTATTTGTAATTTTTGGCGATTTGGATTTTTCGAGAGGTTGAAACGACCACCACTGTCGGCGTTTTTCCAAAAGCGCTTCCCAGGCGATGGCGTTATCCAAATCGAGTTGCGTCGGTTTCTTATCCCGCGGATCCGGGGTGCCCATGGCGATCCACTCTTCGAAATCGCGAATAACGGAGTCCGCCAATTTGGGACCCTCGGAGGGCATCTCGAGGTCTTCTTCGTGGCGTATGGCCCAAATCAAAACGCTGTCTTCCGGGTTTCCCGGTTCGATTATGCTTCCGTTCTCACTCCCTGCTAGGAGCGCATCCCGATAATCAAGGGCCAGTCCCGCCTTAGTTTTGTTCACGCTATTGTGACAATCGTAGCAATTTTCCGCCAATACCGGACGAATTTTCGATTCGAAAAACTCGATTTGGTCAGGAGGGATCTCCGATGACGCTCGGGTAGCCAATAAGGGTAGTATAAAACAGATCCAGAATTTCATTCTCGTCTCTTGATTGCGTAAAATTTGAGAACTTCAATCATTACAGGTCGCAGCCGATCTCTGAGCGGCCAAATAACAATTTATAATTGGAAACTACGTGAACAAGGTCAATTGCCGCATAATTATTCGCAATGGAAGATAAAAACCCTTACAATTTTGGCCTGACGTCGCGGCTAATTCCAATAACGGTACAACCCTTCGCTCTGATAAGCGTTCTCCTATGCCTATCGCCATTCGTCGGCTCTCAGGACGGCATAGGCGAAAAGCGGAGGCCCCAATGTGATTCTCGTCCTGACCGATGACCAAGGTAAACGAGACCTATTGCTCGCTGTTGGGTGGGCCACGAAGCTTTCCCGTCCAATCCCGCATATTGTCCGTGGTTCCGACCCTATTGTTGGAATCGGTTATGCCTTGGGTGACTAGAGGCATGAACGGGCCGTGGTTTTCTTTCAGAGCCCAAGCCATAGATCGGAATATAACGATTACTACATCACGGTCACTCGAATGTAGCACAGGCTAGATCGGTTAGAGACCGTCCAACAATTCGCCGTCAAAACGCTCAAAAGAGCATACTCGCGAGTTTGCTCCCACTATTTCTCGCAGGCAATTAGTATGCTCATTGAAACAATGACGACTTAAAGCCGTTCCTACATTACTTATTTGTCAGTCTTTTAGATTTCCATTTTCAATCCGTCCTATTCGCGCACTATTTCAGAAACTAGAAGTATCTTCTCTATGAATCTTCACTACCCCACCCTCTGCCTAACTCTCTTTCTCTCCATCTCGCCATCAAGTTTATCACAAGACGCGCCCGGAACCATGCTCCTCCCCGAGTCCGTCCTTCCTGAGTACGAAGCGGATATCGATCATGCCAAATTGATAGGTCTACCCGGAAAGGACGTCTTCCGACAGGGCCAGGAAATCTATCAGTCGATTTGCCACAATTGCCACGGTGACCTCAGCATGCCCGGCTCCATCCCGAATTCCATGCGATTCGGCGATGGCGTCTTCCAGCACGGGAACGATCCGTACACGATGTACCAAACGATCACCCGCGGCTGGCGGCTAATGATTCCTCAGGTCCAGCTCGTCCCCAGCGAGAAGTATGCGGTCATCCACTACATCCGTGAGCACTTCCTGAAGACGAACAATCCCGACCAATTCTTCGAAGTCACCAAAGACTACCTCGTCGGTTTGCCCCAAGGATCTTCGACCGGTCCAAAACCCGTCGCTCGCAAGCAGTGGAGCGAAATGGACTACGGTCCCTTTCTCATCGGCACCTTCCAAATCGCCGACGAAGTAGATCGCGAAGCAGCGAAAGGCTATCCGAGAGCGACTCTCGATCTTGTAGCTCCCGACGCTAACATTGCCTACAAAGCCATCGCCATTCAACTCGACTCGACCCCCGGCGGCGTATCGAAAGGCAATACCTGGATCGCCTTCGAGCACGACACCTTGCGCGTCGCCGGAGCCTGGACCGGCAAGGGATTCATCGACTGGCGCGGCATCAATTTCGATGGAGGACACGTCGTCCGCCCGCGCACGGTCGGCGACCCGATCTTCGAAACCGCCGACGGCCCCGGTTGGGCCAATCCCGAAACGGGCTCATTCGAAGACGAACGTTTCGTCGGAGTCGACGGTCGCCGCTTCGGTCCTTTGCCGCAGAATTGGGCGCGCTACGAAGGGCTTCATCAAAGCGACGGCAAAATCGCCATCGCCTATCGAGTCGGGAAAACCAAGATTCTTGAAAGCCACAAACTCCTCGAGAACGGAAACATCGCCCGTATCCTAAATGTGGGGAAATCCTCAAAAGATCTTACTTTGCGCCTAGCAGACAAAGGCACTGCTGTCCGAGTTTCCGGAAGCAGCAAGGTAAGAATTAGCGACCGTGGTGGATTTGCGATCGCAGCCATCCCGGCCAAAGCCACCCCTCTGAACCTAGCTTTCGTTTTCGGCGAATCGAAAGGCAATCTCGCTTCGAACGAACTCGATCTATCATCGCTTACACAAGCCGGATCCGCCCTATCGCCCACTCGCATAGAGTCACCCATCATTCGAGGAACTCAAGATGGCCCCTTCCAATGGGACAGCTTTTCCATCCCGATTTCCAATCCTTGGAATAGTCGCATGCGGGCCACCGGAGTCGACTTCACTCCCGACGGAAAGGCTGCCATCGTTTCCTGCTGGGATGGCGATGTTTGGCGTGTGGACGGCATCGCGGACGAAACCGCCGCCACTACCAAATGGCAGCGCATCGCCACTGGACTCTTCCAACCGCTGGGCGTCAAAATCGTCGACGGAAAAATATTCATCTCATGCCGCGATCAGATCGTCGAACTGCGCGACCTCAACGGCGACGGAGAAACCGATTTCTACAAAGCCTTCAATAGCGACCACCAAGTCTCCGAGCATTTCCACGAATTCGCAATGGGTCTGCAAACCGACGCCAAGGGCAATTTCTACTACGCCAAAAGTGCGCGCCACGCGCGTCCTCAACTAGTAGCTCACCACGGCACTCTTCTTAAAGTCAGCCCCGACGGCTCTAACACCGAAATTCTTGCCCACGGCTTCCGGGCGGCCAACGGCGTTTGCATCAATCCCGACGGCAGCTTCATCGTCACCGACCAGGAAGGCCATTGGAATCCGATGAATCGCATCAACTGGATAACGCCGGGCAACAACTTCTACGGCAATATGTGGAGCTATGGAGCGCCTGACGACAGCTCCGACTCCGCTATGGAGCAACCGCTCGCCTGGGTCGACAAGCAGTTCGACCGCTCCCCCTCCGAACTCCTCTGGATCGACAGTCCTCAATGGGGACCTCTCAACGGTAGACTCCTGAACCTTTCATACGGCCATGGGCGCCTCGAAATCGTCCCTCACGAATTTATCGACGGCCAGCCCCAAGGCGGCCTGAACCGCTTGCCCATTCCCGACTTTCCCACCGGCACTATGCGTGGTCGCTTCCACTCCGGCAACGGTCATCTATATCTCTGCGGCATGTCTGCCTGGGGAACTGCCCAGATGCACCAAGCCGGCGGATTTTACCGTATCCGAAAAACCGACACGCCCGCTCACTTGCCGATCGAACTAAAAGCGCGCAAAAGCGGAATCGAAATCACCTTCTCCGAAGCCATTGACGCCGAATCCCTCCAAGCCAGCAAGCAAGCCTTTATCGTAAAAACCTGGGCCCTCAAACGCACCGAGAACTACGGTTCCAAACACTACGACGAAAAATTCCTCGAAGTAGCTGGAACCAAACTCTCGCGCGACGGCAAAACCCTCACCCTATCGCTCCCCGACATCGAACCCGTCTGGCAAATGTCGATACAGTACCAGCTCACCGGAGCCAACGGCGCCCCCGTCACCGGCGAAATCCAAAACACGATTCATAAACTAGGTCGGTAGGATTTTGTATTTAAAACGAGAATTTGAGTCACTCAAACTCTCTTGCAATTGGTTACTAGGAACTTTCCAAGACAGTGGAGAAGCCCAACTATTGGGAAATCATCAACGCCCTAAAGGATAGGACAACAGTCGTTGCACTCCTTAGATCCCTTCGTTAAAACTCAGGTCGAAGATCCTCGCCCTGCGAGGCAATGATTGGAAACTCATGCAAATCCTTGCTCATCTCGCTCAGCGCGATGAGATCATTGCTCCGACTGGTCGGAGATCCAGCGAGGTACGAGCGTTGTCCTTTCACCTTCGTGAACTCCCTGGCCCATCATTGGCTTAATTCAAAACGAAAGGCTAAAGAACTTAACAACATTGTTTTTGGGGTCGTACTGAATCTTCCATTCCCTGGTAAACCGCTTCCCTACATGCCGCGAGAACGTTCCTCCGTCCTTCCATGTAAATGGTTTGTCCTCCAAAATGCGCTTTTCGCTATCGAATACGAAATAGCGATATTGAGCGAAAACCTGGATCGAATCCAGTTCAACGACGTCCGTATCGCTTTCAGAAGCTGAAGAAACTTGCGGTGAATCTTTACTCTCTCGTTCCTTGAACTCCAGTTTTATCTTTTCGGTTATTCGAGGTCGCTCTCTCGGTCCCGGCGAGGGATCGGCGAATAAAGCGGTAGTATTCATCATGGCGACAAAAAAGAGGAATGATCTCATTTTTCTATGGGGTTAAGAAGGTCGGTGCCTTTGGCACAACCATGGACCTCCGAAAAACCACTTTGTTCAGCCTGTTTATCGTAGAGCAAGAACCTATTGGGCCCGCTGGCAAGCACACAAGTCCGCA